>JAYUUV010000307.1:0-4402 GCA_043754695.1 Planctomycetota bacterium | reverse complement strand
TGATGCCGGTGGCCATGTAGTAGTGGCGCTTGTAGCGCAGCACGCAGACGAGTTCCGTCGCCAGTGCATCGTTCAAGAGCCGCAGGACGACCGTGCGGTCGGCCTTGTAAGCATCCGTGACGGCGCCCTGTTCGATGTGTTTTCGGGCGCGGGCGCGCAGCGTCTCGACGTCGGTAAATTCGGGGGGTGCGATGGCGAGAGTCGGCAGTGTGGTTTCACGCATGGCTTTGCTCTTGGTGTGCGAGTGGACGAGAAGCGACCCGCGCCGAGCACAGCCCACATGGGCTGCGCACGGCGCGGATCGCGCGAATCATTCCTTGCCGCCCTGGTCCAGCGTGCGCGTGGGCTTGACCTCTGACGGCTTGCCCGTGCGGCTGGAGTCGGCGGCCTTTTCGGTCGTGCTGCGTTCCTTGCCCGAGTTGTCCGCGGCATGGGGTTTCTTCGACGCCTGCTCTTGGGCCTGGCCCGATTGGGGCTTGGGCAGCGCGGCCGCGACGGTCTTCGAGCTGCTCGTGTCCTCGCTCGACGAGCGCTTGTCGGAGGCAACTCGCGTGGCATCGACGCGCGGTCCCTTGTGACCTTCGCCCGCGTCTTGCTCGGGCTCAACGCTGGAGCGCGGAGCGTTTCTGGCCGACTTGTCGGTGGCCCTGTTGTCTGAGCCCCTGCTGTCCGGGCCCCGGCTGTCCGGGCCCCGGTTGTCCGGGCCCCGGTTGTCCGAGCCCCTGTGGTCCGAGCCCCTGTGGTCCGAGCTCCTGTTGTCCGAGCCCTTGTTGCCCGAACCCTTGTTGTCGGTGGCCTTCGAGGCATCCGCCTGCTTCGGCGCAGCTTCGTGGGTGGATGCGGAATCGCGTCGTGCGCGCTCAGCGTCCTTCCCAACCGGGAGCGGAATACTCGCCTGGCTGTCGCTGCCCGCGCTGCCGCCGGCCTTTGTGCTCGGTGTCTGAGTGCGAACCGGTGGATTGTTAGTTGTCGGGTCTTCGGCCATGGGATCTTCCGTGTTTTTTTTCAAGGCGTAGAGCGCAGAGTTGTCGGTACGACATTCCGCACGGTCCCAGCAGGGCAGTGAGCGGGCTGTGCGCCGCGCACCGCGATCCTGGGTTGCCAAACTAGATCCGTGGCCCTGCGCTGCCATCCATACATCCAGGCACTCCGACGCGCGCTTGTGCGTAGCGCTCGCGCGGGCCTGAGAGAGTGAACGCAGGAGTTCAGCCACGGACTCGCGCGAGGACGTGATTCGGCGCCTGACCTCGGCGGAGCAGCAGGTACGCGAACTCGACCTCGACCGGCTCGCGCTGTTCGGGTCGTTTGTCCGGGATCAGGCTCGCCCCGATCGCGATGTCGACCTGCTCGTCGGATCCGCCCCTGACCGCAAGAGTTTCGATGCTCTCATGGCGCCCCACGAGTTTCTGGAGCAACCACTCGCCCGTCGTGTGGGGCTCGTCACCACGGAAGCGCTCAGCGCCTGCATCGGCCCACACATTCGGGCTGAGGCGGTCGATGACATTCGGGCAGGCGACCGTCGGCGCACAAATATCCATGACTTGGCTTCGATCCCTGCTGCCGTATCCAGTCAGGCACCTGAGTCGATACTCTTCCAGCGATGCACGTCATCCCTTGCGCATTGTGCGGCTACGATGCGCCGCAGCCGGTCTGCAAACATTGCGGCGGGTCGAGCGCGGATCCGAGCTTCGGCGCGCCCCGCAGCCGAGCCGCTGCTTTGCGCGACGGCCTGAGCGCGCTGCCGCGCGGCTTGGCCTACCTCTCGACGACCCGCGGAACGAAACGCTGGCTGGTGCCGCCATTCGTGCTGACGACATTGGCTTTCGCCGCGCTCTTCGTCTGGGCCTGGAACGGTTTCGAAGACCTGGTCGCCTACGCGCAAGGCGCCGCGCAGCGCGCGCCGGTCGTCGATCCGTCCTGGTGGCAGCGCGCCTTCGAAACCGTGCTCGAATCGAGCGTCTTCCTGCTGATCGCCAAGCTCACCGGCGTGCTGCTCTTCCTGGTGATCGGATTTTTCGCTGCGCTGTACGCCTTCTCGCTGTTCTACGAAGCGATCTCCGGCCCGTTCCTTGATGAAGTCCAGGGCCGCATCGAACGCCGTTGGTTTGGCGTCGATCCGCGCAACGCTCTCGAGCGCCCCACTGCGCTGAGCGTGGGAATCTGCGTGCGCTTCACGGCGGCGGCAGCGGCGCTCGCCGCAGCGCTGGGGCTCGCGGCCTGGTTCTACGCCGGCGAATGGCGCTGGTGGGCGCTATCCGTCGGCGTACTTCTCCCGTTCCTCGGCCTTTCGCTCTGGAAGCGGCAGTACGGGCTGTGGTTGTGGTGGGCGCTGCGCAGCGAAACTTCGACACTCTGGACGAGCGTGCGAACCTCGCTCGTCGCGCTCGCGCTCCTGATCGTCTGCCTGCCCTTGAAATTCGTGCCGCTCTTCGGACCGCTCCTGTTCGCTGGCGTCGCGGGCTTCGCGACAGCGATCAGCCTGCTCGACATCCCCTTCTCGCGCCGGCGTTGGAGCCTCGGCCAACGACTGGCCTTCCTGGGCCACAACCTTCCGGCGTTGATCGGCTTCGGCTCGGTGGCGAGCCTGGTGTTCCTGATCCCCTTCGCCGGGCCGATCCTGATGGTTCCTGGCGCTTCGATCGGCGGACTGTGGCTGCTCGTGCGGCTCGACAAGTCCAAGTTGCGCGAGAACAGCGCGCGGCACGCGGCCCGACTCGGAAACACGCGGACCGATTCGGCACAGAACCGCGGCACGCCGCGCTGATCCTGGCGCGTGCGCTGGATACGATGGCGCAATGACTCGCTACCTAGTCACCAGCGCGCTGCCCTACGCCAACGGTCCGATCCACTTCGGACACGTCATCGGCGCCTATCTGCCGGCCGACGTCTACGTGCGCACGCTGCGGCTGCGAGGAGAAGAAGTCCTGTACGTCTGCGGCACCGATGAACATGGTGTCGCGATCACGATCGGCGCGGAGAAGGAGAATGTCCCCTACGCGGATTACGTCGCGCACTGGCGCGCTTCGATCAAGTCCACTTTCGACTCCTTCGGCTTGCGCTTCGACGTTTGGTCGGGCACCAGCATTTCGCCGCCGCATGCCGCGCTGAGCCAAGATTTCTTTCGCCGTCTGGGCCAGGGCGGCTACCTGCTGGAGCGCGAGACCGAGCAGCTTTTCTGCGCCAAGGACGACATGTTCCTGGCCGACCGCTACGTGCTGGGCACCTGCAACTACTGCGGCTTCCGTCCGGCGCGCGGCGACGAGTGTCCGCGCTGCGGCAAGTGGCTCGATCCGCTGAATCTGCTCGAACCTGAATGCAAGGTGTGCGGCACGCGGCCCGAGCGCCGCAAGACGCGCCATTGGTACCTCGACTTGCCGAAACTGCGCGACGAGCACATCGGCGCCTGGTTCGAGAACCACGATTGGAAACCCAACGTCAAGGCCTTCATCGGCAACCAACTCAAGGAAGTCGAGCCGCGCCCGATCACGCGCGACATGTCCTGGGGCGTGCCGGTGCCCGCGGATCTCGCCCACGGCGAGACCGGCAAGGTGCTCTACGTCTGGTTCGACGCGCCGATCGGTTACGTCTCGTTCACCGCCGAATGGGCCGCAACGCGCGGCGAGCCCGACGCGTGGAAAAAGTGGTGGTGCTCGCCCGACACGCGCCTGGTGCACTTCATCGGCAAGGACAACATCCCCTTCCACTGCCTGGTGTTCCCGTCGATGCTCTACGGCGTCAAGCAGGACTACGTGCTGCCCTGGCAAGTACCGGCCAACGAGTTCTACAACCTGCAGGGCAAAAAGTTCTCGACCTCAGCCGGCTGGTCGATCGACCTCGATGACTTCTTCGCGCGCTTCGACGCCGAATCAACGCGCTTCTATCTGCTTTCGAGCGCGCCCGAGACGGCCGACAGCGAGTGGAACTGGAACGACTATCAGCGCGTGGTCAACACGCAGCTCGCCGACACGATCGGCAATCTGGCGACGCGTGTGCTCAAGTTCATCGAGAAGAACTTCGACGGTCGCATTCCGTCTTGCGAGCCGACCCAGCGCGACGAACTCGACCGCATCCTGTTCGAGGAATGTGGCGCCTTCGGCGATCCGGCCGAACCGATCCTGGCCTTCAAGTTCCGGCGCGCGAGCGAGCAACTGATCGAAAACGCGCGCGTCGCCAACGTCTTCATCGATCGCCTGGCGCCCTGGAGTCTGAAAAAAACCGACCCGGTGCGTTGCGCAAGCGTGCTGAACACCTGTTGCGAATGGATCGGTTGGGTCGCGCGCTGGAGCACTCCCTTCATGCCCGGCAAAGCCCAAAAATTGTGGGCCATGCTCGGTCACTCGACCACAGTCGAGTCCCTCGGCTGGTGCGGCGTGCCCTCACGCGAAACTTGGCGCAGCCTGCC
>JAYUUV010000306.1:0-21503 GCA_043754695.1 Planctomycetota bacterium | reverse complement strand
AGTGCAAAAGGTCGGCTGGTTGGGTGTCTGACACCAGTCATAACACCAAATACGGCTGAAAGCTGACCGAGCGGCCCTTGAGCACGACGGGCTCGAGCGGGCGGCAGTGGAAGGCGGCCGCCACGGCGGCCTGGGTCGCGCTGCCGATCACGACCTGGCCCACGCGCGCGACCGAGGATTCCAAGCGGCTCGCGACGTTTACGGTGTCGCCGATCACGGTGTAGTCGCGGCGCTGTTGCGCGCCGACGTCGCCGACAATCACCGGACCGGAATTGATGCCGATGCGAAGTCCCAGACGCTGATCCGCGGGCCGCTGCGCATTGAAGGCTTCCAGGCGCGACATCATGGCCCGCGCCGCGCGCACCGCGCGATGCGCGTGGTCGGGCTGCGCGAGCGGCGCCCCGAAAAAGGCCATGACCGCGTCACCGATGAATTTGTCCAGCGTGCCGGCCTCGCGGAAGACTTCCTCGGTCAGGAAACCGAACAACTGGTTCAGCATGGCCGTCACGTCGCGCGGCGACAATTTTTCGGCGATGCGCGTGAAGCCCGAAAGATCGGCGAAGAGCACGGTCACGTCGCGCTCCTCGGTCTCCATGACGCCGTCGTCGATCTCGGTCGAGCGCACGATGCGATCGATCACGCTCGGCGCGTGGTAGCGCGCGAGGCGCTCGCGCACACGGCGCTCGCGCTCGAGGTGCGCACGCATCTGCGCGCGCTCGACCGCCGTGGCGGAGATCGCGGCCAGGATCGAGAGCACGCCCAGTTCGGTGGTCGAAAAGGTCTCGCCACTGGTGGTGCGGTCGACGTAGATCAGGCCGCTGACACTGCCCATGTGACACAAGGGAGCGCACATCGCCGAGCAGATGCCCAGCGAAATGACGCTTTCGGCGCTGGCGAAGCGCTGGTCCGAAGCCGTGTCGCGCACGAGCACGGACTGCTGCGAACGCAACACCGTGTCGACGATGTTGCGGCTGATGCGCAGCACGGTCAGCTTCGACCCCGGCGCCGCGCGCTCGATGCGCGGCACGAGCTTGTCGCCCTCGCCTTCCTTGAGCAGCACGAAACAGCGTTCGGCGGGCAGGTTCTCGAAGACCAGCTCGACCATGCGCTCCAACATCGGGTCGAGCTCGTCGTGCTCCATCAGCGCGTTGGCCGCGCTGTGCAGGATCTTCAAGACGCGCCGCGCGTCCTGCTGTTGGCGCGCGGGCTGCTGCGCCGGAACAGGACGAGCGGGAACGGGGCGCCCCGACAATCCTCGCAGCGGAGCGATCAACGTGCCGTTGGATTCAGGCGCGCTCCGATCCTCGAGCACCTGCGCCACCAGCTCGTTGAAGTCGCGCATGTCGAGGCAAGCCTCGGCCTCGGCATCTTCGGACTCGATCAGTGTCGACTCGTGCAGACCGCCGAGTCGACAGCGGATCTCGAATCCGCCGATGCGGATGCTGTCGCCGTCGCGCAGCTCGTGCTCCTTGATGCGCGTGCCGTCGATCAACGTGCCGTTCGAGCTGCCAAGATCGCGCAGGATCCAGCAACCACGCTCGGCGCGAATCTGAGCGTGCTGACGCGACACGTCGGAACTCTGCAGCACGATGTCGCAGTCGGCCTTGCGTCCGATCGTCACGCCCGTGGGCTCGACCGTGATCGACGCGGCCTGTTCCTGGGCTTCGTAGTGCAACGTCAGCGGCGGCGGAACGGGAGTACTCACCAGCGATACTCCTTGCCCGGGACCCCGATCTCCAGACCAGGAATGTCGAGCGCAGCAAGTTGCGCGAGGATCTGTTCGCGATAGCGCGGCTTGACGTGTACGGCGATGAAGGCCAGCTCGCGTTTCAGCTTGGCGCGCTCGCCGGCAAAACTTTTCGGCGTGAGGTGCTTGGAAACGAGCGCGAGTTCGGTGAGTTCGTCGGGAAAAGAGGCTTCGAGGAACACGGCCTCGAGATCGGGTCGCGCCATGGCGATCTGCCACAATCGATCCGTCGGAGCCGTGTCGCCGGCGATCACCACACTCGCCCGAGCATTCGAAACGATGAAGGCCAGCGTCGGCACCGTGTGATCCACTGCGACGGGCAGCACGGCGAGCTCGCCAAGCTTGAACTCGCGCTCGCTCTCGAGCTCGTGCAACACGAGCGCCGGCCCGGCCGGACGCCGCAGGACTTCGAGCCGCGGCCAGACCCGGTCGTTGAACACGTCGTCGTGCAGACAGGCAATCGTCTCGCGCCCCGCCCAGACCTCCAACGCCGGCCCGTCCTGCGTCAGCGTGTTTTCGAGCAGGATCGGCAGCGTGGCGATGTGATCGGTGTGCGAGTGGGTCAGCAACACGTGACGCACGAGGCGCTGCGCCTGTGGCCCGCCGTACATCCCGACCGAACCGGCATCGATCGCTACGCTGTCCCCCACCAGGTACGAAGTCGCGTACTGCAGTTTCCCGTCGCCCGAAACGGCAGAAGGCAGCAATCGAACGCGCAAGTCCTGATGGGCAACCGGCATTTGGATCATCTTACCCGGCAGCTCTGCGCTCGCGCCTCGAGCGCCGGGCGATCCAAGCTGGTCGGGGGCCGACGACCGACGACAGCTTCTCGGCGGAGCTAGCTTGCTCAATTCCGCACTGCGGCATCCAATGGCCCAGCCCGCGTCCCCATCCCCCCAGCTTCGGATCGATCCCATGCCGCGCACACTCGCCCTTTCGCTTCTGTCCGTGATCCTGACTGCCGCGACGGCGGGCGCGCAAACGCCCTGCTTCGCCGAATACAACGACAACGTCTTCGACGATGGCGTCAGCATGGGCGGGCCGGGACTGACTTTGGTCGTCCAGTTCGTGGCGCCGACTAGTTTCAGCGCGACTTCGATCGAAGTCTTCACCGGTGAGGCCAACGGGCAGAACTCGGTGCAACTTTGGTCGCACAACCCGCAGTTGAATCAACCAGGTAGCGCGCTCGGTTCAGGATCCTGGAGCATGAGTTCGACCAACGGCTGGCAGGGCGCAACGTTGACGACGCCGATCGCGGTGAACGCCGGTACGACATATTGGCTGGGCTGGTCGCCGATCAACGGAGCGCAGGCCAACGTGGACACGACTGTCCCGGGCAACGGTCAGGTCTACCGCGCGACCTTCAACGGCGGTCAGACATGGATCGGGCCGTTTCAGGACAACCTGCACTGGAAGTACCGCATCTTCGGCAACTGCAGCGCGCCGGTCGCCTACTGCACGGCCAAGCTCAACTCGCTGGGTTGCACACCGCAAATCGACTCGAGCGGGAACTCGAGCGCGAGCGTGGGCTCGGGTTTCATCATTTTCGCGGACGATGTGATCAACAACAAACCAGGCCTGCTGCTGTACTCGAATGCAGGCCGGGTCGCGGTCCCGTTCCAAGGTGGCTTGCGCTGCGTCAACACGCCGCTGAAGCGTTCGGTTCCGCTCAACTCGGGCGGCAATCCCCCGCCGAACGATTGCTCGGGCACGTATGCGATCGACATGAACACTTTCGCGGTCGGCGGACTCGGCGGAACGCCGGCTCCCTACTTGATCGTTCCCGGCACGGTGATCGACTCCCAATACTGGGGCCGTGACAACGGATTGCCCGCACCGAACAACTCGACCCTGTCGAACGCGCTCGAATACGTCATAGGTCCCCGGTAATCCGCCGCCGTTTCTTTCACGGACCATACCGGGCGGATACGTGCCGTGTTAGAAACGGCGGCGAATTACCGGGGACCGCTTGAGGAGATGCTCATGATGCCGCTCGCATGGCTTCGGATCGCATGGCTCGGACTCGTCACGGCAACGGTTGCGCAGGCGCAGCAGCCGACGGTCGGCTCGCCCGCACCTCTGATCGTCGCGACTTCATGGCTCAACTGGGAGGGCCCGGCGCCGACGCTTGAATCGCAGCAGGGGCGCGTCGTGATGCTCGAATTCTGGGGCACGTGGTGCGGGCCGTGCGTACGCTCGATGCCGGCCATCCAAAAGTTGCACGATCGCTATCGCGAGCGCGGACTCACGATCCTGGCAATCTCGTACGAAACGCCCGAGGCCATCCAGCCGTTCCTGACCAAGAACGCGTACACGCTGGCGGTGGGCTCGGACCCCGAGAAGAAGACCGTCGGCGCCTATGGCATCAGCAGCTGGCCGACGACCATCGTGATCGACAAGCAGGGCCGCATCGCGCACGTGGGCACGCCCTACGACGCCGAATCCGCCGTCGAGAAGGCCTTGGGACTCGAGGCGGGCCCAGCGGCCTTGCTGGATCTCTACCTCGACAGCTTGAAGAATCCGGCGAAAGCTGCCCAGCGCGAAGCGCTGCAGCGCCTGGCTGAAAAAGCGCCGCCCGACTTCGATCTGCAGGCATGGGCCAGGAGCCATGCCGCGGCGGAAACCGTCGCCGGCGAAGGCGCGCCGCCGCCCGAGGTCACGCCCGCGAAGGCGAGCACGAAGCCCGCTGACCCCGCGGATCTGCTGCGCCGCTGCGTCAAGGCCTGGCCGACGGATGCTGCACAGTGTGCGCCGTTGTTGGCGCAACTCGCCGATGCGGGACCGAGTCAATTTGATCTGGCGACGTTTGCGCAGGACAGTTTCGCGAAGGCATTTCCATTCGATGCGGGTGAATTGAAGACCCTGCTCCAGGAGAAGAAGTTCGCCGCGGTGGTCGAGGCCATTGCACAGCGCACGCCGGCGGCTGCGGTGCTGACGCAGGCCGCTAAGAACAAGGACCTGGCGGACTACTGCAAGGGCAAGTCGGACGATGCTCGTAGCTTGGCGAAGAAGGGCCTGATGGCGCAGCTCTGGCTCTTTCCCGGTGCCTTGCCGAAGGACGAAAAAGTGAACCTCGCGTTCTTCAACGAACTCGTGGCCAGCGGCATTGCCACGAGCAAGGACAAGCAGGAGATCCTCGGTGTCACGCTCGGCGGCGAGATGGTCATGCGCGAAAAGATCTCGGCTTTCATCAGGAGCCAGCTGACCCAGGCGCTGATCATGGAGGACCTCGGAGCGGGCAAGCCGCCGCGAATTCGCGAACTCTCCAAATTGTTCGACCAGCAAAGCGTGACGATCGTGCGCGATCTGGAAACCCGCTACGGCAAGCCCGAACCACGCGCGCGGAAGTAGTCGCGAGGTGCCCGGTAATTCGCCGGCGTTTCCTTCACGGCCCATGCCTTGCCGGTATCGACCCGGAAAGAAACGCCGGAGGATCACCGGGCACAGGGTGCAACAATTCGAGCCTGGCCAACGGGCTGGAATTTGTCCCTGGCCCCCGGTAATCCGCCGCCATTCATTTCATGGCCCATGCCGACCCTGAACGCGCCGCGTAGGGCCGTCTAAGGGACGGCGGCGAATTGCCGGGGACAGGACTTTCGGCTATCCACAACCGGCAACATGACGCCTTCGTCAAGGTATGGCAGGATGGGGGTCGGTTCGAGTCCCCCGCGCCGTCACGGCGCAACTTGAATTGGCCCAACTCCAGCGAACTCACCCCCCTGTCGCTGTCGTGTCCGACATGTTGACTCCCACAACGGAAGATCGCATCGAGCGCCTTTTGGCGCGCTCGCGCGAAGGCGACGCAGCGGCGGGCGATGAGGTCATGGCGGCGCTCTATCTGGAGTTGCACGAGATCGCAGCAACGCTGATCGGCAAGCGCCCCCCGGGCCTGACGCTGCAGGCGACCGCGCTGGTGCACGAAGCGTGGCTGAAGCTCAACCGCTCGCAGACCCAGCGCATCGCGGACCGCAATCACTTCCTGAGACTCGCGGCCAGCGCCATGCGCTGCGTGCTCGTCGACCACTTGCGATCGCGAGATCGGCGTGTGCCGACCGTGCAGCGGAATCCGGCCACGCTCGATGCGCTCGATCAGGTCGTACTCGCCTACGAGGAGCGCGCGCTCGACCTGGAGGCGCTCGATGCGGCATTGGAGCGACTCGCCAAGTTCGACGAACCCATGGCGCGGGCCGTCGAGTTGCACTTCTTCGGTGGGCTGGATGTTCGAGAAACGGCCGAAGCCCTGGGCATGACGCGCTATGCATTCGAGCGAGACTGGATGGCCACCAGGGCCTGGTTGTTGCAGGAGATCCAATGAACTCAAGCCGCTGGCAAGAGATCAAAGTACTGCTGGGCGAGGTCATGCAACGCCCTCCCGCGGAGCGCGAACGCTTCCTCGCAGACTTCGCGAACGCGGATACCGAGCTGAAGGTCGAAGTGGCGCGCCTTCTGAAAGGCGGCTCCGATCAGCAGAAATTCCTCGAACCGCCCTCCAAGACCTCGATCGAGCCGCCCTTGCGCATGATCTCGCTGGCCTTCACCGGCGGTTTGATCGGCGACTTCGAACTGCTCGAGGAGATCGGCCGCGGGGCTTCGGGCACCGTGTACAAGGCCACGCAGCTTACGCTGAACCGGCCGGCGGCCGTGAAGATCCTGGCGCACCACCTGTGCGCTTCGGAGTCCGCGCGGGCGCGTTTCCGGCGCGAGGCGGAAGCAGCCTCGAAGCTGCGCCACGAAAGCGTGGTCTCGATCTACTCGTTCGGCGAGCAGTCCGGCGTGTTCTACATCGCGATGGAGCTCGTGAGCGGCGATAGCCTGCGCGTCCTGATCGCGGATCGCATGGCGCGCAAGGTTGGCGTCGCAAGCTCGGCCACGGCCCCAGGGCCCGACGTGTCCGATCCCATGGTCGCCGCCGGCCTGGTGGAGAAGATCGCGCGCGGATTGCACCACTGCCACGAGCACGGCGTGCTCCACCGCGACGTCAAACCGGAGAACATCGTCATCGACGCGCAGCAGGCGCCGCGCCTGATCGACTTCGGACTGGCCAAGGATAGCGCGCTGAATGGATTGACGAAGACCGGCTCGATTTCGGGCACTCCGCACTACATGAGTCCCGAGCAGGCGAAATCGATCGGAGCGCCTGTGGATCGGCGCACGGACATCTATTCGCTGGGCGTCGTGCTCTACGAACTGCTCGCGTCGCGACGGCCCTTCGAGTTCACCGAACCAGCCGACCTGATGCGCGCGATCGCGCACCAGGAGCCGCCGCACGTCAGGAAGGCCAACCCCGAGGTCTCGGCCCAGTTGGCGGCGGTCTGCATGAAGGCGATCTCGAAACGGCCGGAGGATCGATATCCGACCGCGGCCGCGATGGCCGACGACCTGCAGCTTTTCCTGAAGGGCAAGCGCACGCGCGCGCCGAAGTCTCAGGCACCGCGAAGGATGCGCGCCATGGTCGTGCGCCATCGCGAATTGCTGGCCGCCGTGATGTTGGTTGTTTGCTTCGGCGTGCTCTCCGGATCGCGAGAGTTGGGCAGACAAGTGCAGGCCGGATCGCGCGAGCAGCACCACAAAGACGCGCAAGCCGCGATCGAGGCTTTCGACTACACCCTGGTGGGGCTCAGTGAGGAAGAACAAATCGAACACAGACGACAACTGATCAAGGTGATGACCGCGATCGTCGGCGCCAAGGCTGACCAGCGAGATGCCGACGCGGCGAAGGATGCCGAACGGGCCGCGGACCACAAATAGGCTGGAGACCGAACAATATGGCGCACCCCATTGTTACGACCGGCACCGTCAGTACGGTGTCGACCACCAAGCGGCCCAATGAGTCCACGGAAGCTTGGGTGACTCGCCACAACGGCGCGGTCGATGGCGCGACTCCCGGCGGCAACACTTTGACGACGAGCTACACATCGGCCGGCGGCGCGGAAGTCGTCGTCACGAATCGAATCAACGACGAAACAGACGCGAGCTTCCTTGCGCGACACGAGGCCGACTACGTCAGCTACATGGGCGGGGCGCCGCCGATCCCGTGAGCCACATCGCGCGAAGCTGGAACAGCCTGAATTTCTACTTCGTCACGTCACGCGGCCCGCTCGCCTGACCGCCCTCGCGCTGCCCGCCGAGGGCAGCGCACCGCAAACACGCAGGCCGGGTTGAATCAGCTGCTCGTCGAAGAACTACGACGTCTTGCCGGAAACCGGTTTCAGGTTCGCCTTGTTGAAGTTGCGAATCCCCTCGAGGACGTCGGGCTTCAAAGCCTTGGGGAACATCATCTGGATGTTCTTGCCCTTGTTCTTCGGGTCGGGGAACAGTCCGAACCAGTAGCCGTCGTCGAGCAGCTGGCCGAACTCGCGCGCGGACACCGCCGGTGAATTGGACTGCGCGTTCCACAGGCCCGGTTCGGCCGCTTTCACCTTGTTGACGAATTCGAGGAACTTCACTTTGGTCAGGCCGGGCTTCTTCAGGAACTCGACCGTCGCCGGCTGGAAATCGCTGACCAGTTGGAAACGCGCCTTGATGTCGAGGCCGGCTTTCATGAAAGCGTCGTTGGCGGTCAGCGAATACTTGGTCGGATCGACGACCAGCGCGCGCGGTTTCTCCTGGTCGGTCATCTGCAACGACCAGGTGTCCGAAGTCCGACCGAGCACCATGATCGCGTCGTTGGTCTCCATCATCGCCTTGTAGGCGGAGCCCTCGAGCTCGGTCAGCGCGTCGCCAAACTTGCCGGCGGCAAACACGGCATCGGCTTTCTCCTTGTCGGTTTTCGCGGCGGCGGTCTTCTTCAGGATGTCGTCGGCGAAACCGATGACCTTGCGCAGCGGCGACGACTCCTGACTGATCGAAACCCCGACTTTTTCGGCCGATTCCAGCGCCAGTTTCCATTCAGGCTTGAGCTTGTTCTCCGGCGTCTCGGCCTTCAATTTCTTGACCGCCTCGGTCGCCTCTTTCTTCTTGACGTCCAGCTCGGTCAGCCGATCCTGCGCGGCCTTGCGCTTGGCCGTCTGGCGCTTGACGATGTCCTCGAACTGTTCGAGCTTGCTGGCTTCGATGCTGATCGGATTGTCGCCGACGTTTGCATCAGACGCGATCGGTCCGTCCTTCTTGGCGATCATGCATTTGCTGATGCCGGCGACCTTGAAGGAGGATTCCGTGATCGAGCCCTTGGCCACGCGCAGCACCACGACCTGCTCCTTGTTGCGATAGCAGAAGCCTTCGCTGAGCGTGCCCTTGGCCTTCTTCTTCATCTCGCCCATCAGCTTGGTGTCGATGCCGCTTTTCTCGAAGATGAACAGCGGCGCGACGACCTTCTTGGGCAGCAGGAATTCGTGCTTGTCCGAGTAGATGAAAGGAATGCTCTTGTCGGCGATCGAGCTCAGTGCCTGGCTCTTGGCGGTCTCGTAAACATCCTTGTTGTCGACGCAATCGAGCTTGAATAGCGGCATGGCATTCCTTCTGGGTGGACGTGCTTCAGGTGACTTCCCGGAAGCGTAACGCTGCCTCGATTTGTCTGCCAGCCCTCGCGAGCCGGTCCAACGCCGGCGAAATCCTGCTCGACTTCAGAGGCTCGCCGTTTTCGGCACGATGTCGGTCTGCAGCCTGGGATCCGCAGCCGGCACGTAGCTTTCCGCGAGCCCAAGTTCACGGCGCACGATGTTCGTGCCCTGTGCGATCGCCGTGGTCTTGAAGAAAGCGATCTCGCGGTTGACACCTTGGCGGCCGAAGCCGCAGTCGCTGGAGACGATCAGTTGATCCGGGCTGATGCACTCGAGCGCGCGGCGGATGCGCGCGGCAACGTCCACCGCTGTGTCGCACTGCAGCGTGCGATGGCTGACCGCGCCGACGGCGATTTTCTTGGGCAAACGGCCCTTCATCGACTTGAACAGTTCGATGTCCGCGAAATTCCGGTCGGTCATCTCGACCGTCCACACGTCGCCGCGCAGGGCGTGCATATAGAGTTCGAACGACGCCGCATAACTCGTGTTCTCGATCACACGCTGCATGTTGGGATTGCCCCAGCAGGTGTGGATCCAGATCTCGACGTCGTCGAGGCCTTGGACTTCACGGTTGTAGCACTCGATCATGAACTTGACCTCGTCCGACTTCGGCCCGTAGGTGTTGGCCCAGAAGTGCAAGGTCGGCTCCTCGACCTGGATGCACTTGCAGCCCGCGTCGCGCAGCGCGAGCAGTTCCTTGTTCATCGCCACCGCCATGTCCCACAGCACTTCGCGCTTGTCCTTGTACTTGTCGGTATGGATGTCGAGGAAAAGGCCCATGACCTGCGAACAGCAAGTCCCGAAGCGCACCGGCTTTTGCGTCTTCGATTGCGCGATGCGCCAGATCTTCGCGTAGTCGAGCGAGCGATGTTCGATCTTGCCGGTCACGTGCGGCCAGCGCCAACCGGTGTAGATCTCGTTGAGCAAAGTTCCCGGCGGGTAGCGCAACCACGGCGAGCGCGTCTCTTCCGATTGCAGGTGATCGCCGTCGAAGCCCGCCCAGCGCTGCAGCGGATAGTGGTGCCACGAGCGCCCCGCCATGTCGTCGTCGCAGTGCAGATCGCCGTGCGTGCAGATGTCGAGTCCGGCGCGCTCCTCGTCGGAGATCACCACCGCCATGGCGTCGGTGAACTTTTCGCGAAAGCGCACGTCCAGCATGCAGGTGTCGAGCGGTTGGCCCCACAGGCTCGAGTCATACCAACGCGGCCTCGGCCAGGAGCCGGTGATCGTACAGGGCAGAATCTGGTCGCGGGTGATCGTGAGCATCGTCAGAGCGCTGGATCGAGAGTCAGGTCGGTTGAGCGCGGGATGGTTGGCTGCGCCCTCGAAGAGCGACGGCCTGCGCCGGCGAATCGTACCCACATGCATCCCGTCCTTGGTCCGCCGGCAAGCTCGGCGAGCACTTCTGCCCCAGGTCAGCGTCGACCGCGTGCCCTCTAGGGTCTGCGCTCCCGCCCGTGCTGGTCCGCGGGGCGCGCAGAAATCCCCCCGGCGATCGGCTCGCGGTTGACTTCCGACGCCATCGCTCGCAAAGATGCCGCGCTGCTCAAAGCAAGGCTCGGGTCGGCGCACGACGGACGACCGTCCTCGCAGCAGGCACACCGGGCGGACCGATAACCGTGGAAAAGGACCGATGGCTCTAACTGGTGTCCCGGAACGACAGGCGTTCGGCGCGACGGCGCGGCGCGACACGTGGTGGATTCAACCGCTGGTGGTGTTCCTCGCGCTGTCCACGTTCATCGTCTACTCCACCTGGGCGGCGTTCCAGAACGCGCACTACTGGCTGCCGGGCACGAACTACCTCTCGCCGTTCTATTCGCCGGAAATCTTCGGCGACTCGCCGCACAGCTGGTTCGGTGCGAAGCCCGGCTTCTGGCCCTCCTGGATGCCGTTCTCGCCGGCGTTGTTGATCCTGTGGGCGCCGGGTGGGTTCCGCTTCACCTGCTACTACTACCGTGGAGCCTATTACAAGGCCTTCTGGTCCGACCCGCCCGCCTGCATGGTCGGCGAACCGCGCAATCAATATCTCGGCGAGCGCTCGTTCCCGCTGATCCTCCAGAACATCCACCGCTACTTCCTCTACATCGCGGTCGTGTTCATCGGCCTGCTGGCGCACGACGTCTGGAGAGCGCTGTGGTTCACCGACGGCGCCGGCGGCGAGGAACACTTCGGCATCGGCGTCGGGACCATCGTGTTGCTCGTCAACACGATCCTGCTCGGCGGTTACACCTTCAGTTGCCATTCGCTGCGCCACTTGATCGGCGGTCTGTTCGATCGGCTCTCCGAACATCCCGTGCGGCGCAAGGCCTACGACTGCGTGACCTGCGTCAACGCGAAACACATGAATTTCGCCTGGTTCAGCTTGTGCTCCGTCGGTTTCGCCGACCTCTACATCCGGCTGTGTTCGATGGGCATCTGGCACGACTGGAGAATCCTGTGAGCCTCGAATACCAGACGATCGAACACGACGTGCTCGTCATCGGCGCAGGCGGCGCGGGACTGCGCGCGGCGATCGAAGCCTCGGCCCAGGGCGCGCGCGTCGGACTCGTCTGCAAGTCGTTGCTCGGCAAGGCGCACACGGTGATGGCCGAGGGCGGCATGGCCGCGTCGCTGGGCAACGTCGACGACCGCGACAACTGGCGTGTGCACTTCGCCGACACGATGCGCGGCGGGCAGTACTTGAACAATGCGCGCATGGCTGAGTTCCACGCCAAGGAAGCTCCGCAACGCGTGCACGAACTCGAAGCCTGGGGCGCGGTCTTCGATCGCACGGCGGACGGGCGCATCCTGCAGCGCAATTTCGGCGGCCACCGCTATCCCAGGCTCGCGCACGTCGGCGACCGCACCGGCTTGGAGATGATCCGGACGTTGCAGGATCACGGCATCCACCAGGGCATCGACGTGCACATGGAATGCACCGTGGTCGAGATCCTGAAGGAGGGCGGTCGCGTGTGCGGCGCCTTCGCCTACGACCGCGAGCGCGGGCGCTTTCGCGTGTTCAAGGCTCCGGCGGTGGTGATCGCAACCGGCGGTATCGGCCGCGCGTTCAAGATCACCAGCAATTCCTGGGAGTACACCGGCGACGGACAGGCGCTCGCCTATCGCGCCGGCGCCGAGTTGATGGACATGGAATTCGTGCAGTTCCACCCGACCGGCATGGTCTGGCCGCCGAGCGTGCGCGGCATCCTGGTCACCGAAGGCGTGCGCGGCGAAGGCGGCGTGCTGCGCAACAACCAGGGCCGGCGCTTCATGTTCGACGACATTCCCGAGAACTACAAGAGTTCGACCGCCGACAACGAAGAGGAAGGCTGGCGCTACACGCAGGGCGACAAGAACGCGCGCCGGCCACCGGAACTGTTGACGCGCGACCACGTGGCGCGCTGTATCAATCGCGAGATCAAGGCCGGCCGCGGCAGCCCGCACGGCGGCGTTTTCCTCGACATTTCCTGGATCAAGGGCCGGCTTTCGAACGGCGCGGAGCACATCAAGAAGAAGCTGCCGAGCATGTACCACCAGTTCAAGCAACTGGCCGGCATCGACATCACCGCCGAGGCAATGGAAGTCGGGCCGACCACCCATTACATGATGGGCGGCGTGCGCGTCGACGGCGAATCGCAGATGTCGCGCGTGCCCGGATTGTTCGCCGCCGGTGAGAGCGCCGCGGGCCTGCACGGCGCGAACCGCCTGGGCGGCAATTCGCTCTCGGACCTGCTCGTATTCGGCAAGCGCGCAGGCGAATTCGCCGCGAAATACGCCAAGCAGAACAAGGCCGGCGGAGTCAACGAGGCCCAGGTCGAAGAAGTCGCGCGCAAGACGCTCGAGCCCTTCGAGCGCAGCATGAGCAGTGGCGCCGAAAACGCCTTCGCCGTGCAGCACGCGCTGCAGGAAATGATGCAGGACCTCGTCGGCATCGTGCGCACCGAAGCGGAGATGCGCCGCGCGGTCGAGGGCCTGCGCGAGCTCAAGCGCCGCGCGAGCAAGGTCGGAGTCGAAGGCAATCGCGAGTTCAATCCGGGCTGGCATACGGCGCTCGACCTCGAGAACCTATTGACGGTCTCCGAGGCGATCTCGATCTCCGCTCTCGAACGCCAGGAAAGCCGCGGCGCGCACTTTCGCGACGACTTCCCGCAGAAGAGCGAGACCTGGTCCAAGTACAACCTGGTGATCGAGCGCGCCGCGGATGGCGAGATGAAACTCTCGCGCTCGGCGCTCGTGCCGCTCGCAGAAGACCACAAGAAAATCATCGCGGAGATGGCCTAGTGAGCAAAGCCACTTTCAGGATTGCGCGCGGCGACAAGTCGGGCACGAAGAGTGTCGACTACACGACCGATGTCGGCGAAGGCATGGTCGTGCTCGACGCCGTGCACCAGATCCAGGCCGAATCCGCGCCCGACCTCGCTGTGCGCTGGAACTGCAAGGCCGGCAAGTGCGGCTCGTGTTCGGCCGAGATCAACGGCATGCCCAAATTGATGTGCATGACACAGCTCGCCGACTTGAACCTGGCCGAACCGGTCACGATTCAGCCCTTGCGAGCCTTCCCGGTCCTGAAGGATCTGGTCACCGACGTCTCCTGGAACTTCGAAGTCAAAAAGCGCATCAAGAAATTCAAGCCGCGGCCGCCCGATGCGCCCGACGGAACCTGGCGCATGAGCCAGGTCGACGTCGATCGCGTGCAGGAATTCCGCAAGTGCATCGAGTGCTTCCTGTGCCAGGACGTCTGTCACGTGCTGCGCGAGCACCACAAACACGACGAGTTCATCGGCCCGCGTTTCTTCGTCTACACCGCCGCGCTCGAGATGCACCCGCTCGACGTCGAGGATCGCCTGGGCGATCTGAAAAACACGGACGGCCTGGGCTTCTGCAACATCACAAAGTGCTGCACGAAAGTCTGCCCCGAAGGCATCACGATCACCGACAACGCGATCATTCCGCTCAAGGAACGCGTCGTCGATCGTTTCTTCGACCCGCTGCGCATGCTGATCGCGAAAATCACGGGATAACCGCCATGTTCGAGCTCAAACCGGTTGCCAAGGAGGCGCTGCCTCGTGCACTCCTGAAAGCGGAGCACTATCGCGTGCTCAACGAGCCGCACGAAGCCGAGAGCATCTGCCTCGACATCCTCGACGTCGACCCGAAGAACGAAGGCGCGCTCGTCACGCTGCTGCTCGCTTTGACCGATCAATTCCGCGAGAACCGAGCCAAGAATTTCGGCCGCGCCGCGAGCGTGTTGAAGAGCCTGTCAGACGCCTACAGCCGCGCCTACTACGGCGGCATCATCCTCGAACGCAGCGCCAAGGCGCGTGTGGCCCAGGGCGATCCGGGCGCGCGCTATCACGCCTTCGACGAATTCCGCGAGGCCATGCACGAGTACGAACTCGCCATCGACGTGCGGCCCGCCGGCAACGAGGACTCGATCCTGCGCTGGAACGCCTGCGCGCGATTCCTGAATCGGCACCCTGAAGTTCACGGGGAGCCGACCACGGAGACGCAGGAACACATGCTCGAGTAGCCCTCGAGCAGCGCGAGCGCCGTCCGTCCGCCGCGGCCTATCTCAGCGTCGTCCGCAAGTGCGCCGCCACATCGGCGACGAAACGGTGCACGGAACTCTCGGCGATGCGGTGGCCGACCAGGGCGTTGACGGCACTCCCGAGGATTCCCAGCGGCGGCTCGTAGACGCCGGAAAAGTCGAGTTGAGTCTCCGTCGCCGTCAGCGGATAGATGGCCAGCTCGCCCTTCATGAACGGGAAAAGGTGCGGCAGGTTCGCCGCCTCCCACTCGAGCTCGATCACGGTCGCAGGGCCGGAGAGGCCGGAGACCGGCGCCTGCGAGGTGCGCTTGACGGAGATCGAAATGTCCGCGCCGAGTTTGATCCCCGCCAGGTCGACGCGCAGCTCCGAGGCCAGCGAATTCGCCCGCGCGGTCGCGGCTTTCGTCGCAGCCTGGAACAGGATCGCGGAATTCATGCCGAGTGCGGCGCGAACCTGTTCGTACGGGTGGTTCACGTAGTCGTAGGTGCGGATCTTCTGGCCTTTGCTCACGCTTGCGGTCTCCTTGCTGTGTTCGAACGACTGGACAGCATGTTAGCGCGCGTGGGGCCTGCCCGTGCATCCCGAAAATCAGCGCTCGACTATCGGCTGCGCACGAATTCCTGTTCGAATCGGTCCTTCAGCGCATGGCTCGGCGGCCGGGGTGCGCCCGAAACCGCGATCGCTACACATCGCCCCAAGGAATGAACAGCACGTGCCCGCCGCTCTTCGTGCCATCGCGCCGATAGTGGAAGACGCGCCAAAGGAAAGATGTGTTCACGCCCTGCGGTGACGTGTCGTAGGTGATGAACGGAAAAATGTCGCGGCGCGTCTCGTCGCCTTTGGTTTCGCTGCGATAGCCGTAGTAGAGCACGCTGAACTTTTCGTGCGCGGGCTCTGACTTCGAGCTGACCAGCCACAGCGGCCCGCTCCACTCCACGCTCTTCCCGTCGTTCTCATAATTGTAGAGCAGCGGCAAGCGCAGCTTGTCGCGCTCGAGGATCTCGGTCTGTGCATCGGCGAAGGCGGCGACGGCCTGTTGCAATGCGGCGGGAGTTTCCTGTGCGGGCGCGCGCGCATGGTCGCTGAGGATCTGCCTCGCTCGCGTTTCGTCGCGCGGCGATTGAGCCAAGTCGTCGTAACGGGAAGAAAAGGCCGCCAGCGTCCGCTGCTCCGCCTCGCTCACGACCCCTGCGCGCCAGACTCGATACTCGCGGTGATCCTTCATGAACGCGCCGAAGAAAAAAGCCTGCTCGCTCTGGTGCACAAGGTTGTCCCGTGTGGCGCGCGTTCCGTTTGGGATCCAATGCCCGAGCGCGTCCTGTCGCTCGTCGGTGAAGAGCGTCAACAGCCGGCGCTTGCGTGTGCGGATTCCGCCGGCTTCGTCCATGCGGCTCGAATACAAGAACGGCCCGACGAGGTGCCAGCTCTCGTGGCCAGACCAGCGCGCATCGCCGCACAGCGTGGTCCAGTGCGCGAGCATCGAATCCTCGTCGTTCTCGGAGTGGGCGACGAGCGGCCAAAGGCGCCACGAGGTATTGCCGTTCGCGCTCGAATATCCGCCCAGGCCCAGCAGGAAACTCGCATCGTCGCCGGCCGCGGACGATTCACTCGAATACAACGGAAAGAGATGACGCTCCGTGCTGCCGGCATGGCTGCGACTGCCGTAGAGCGTGAGGTCGTACAAGTACCCTGGCGAGTGCTCTTCCTCCGAGACCGAGTACAGCGGCCAGAAGCGATGGGACGAACCCGCCGGCGTGGATTGGAAGTGGCCGAGGCCGAGCGCGTACCAGCCCTCGCGGCGCTCCGGCGAAGAAGTCTGTGAGAAAAACGGCGCTGCACGCGTGCTGATCTGCTCGCCGTCGCGCTGTCGCTCGAAAAAGGGCCAGAGCACGGCCGTGCGCTCCTGAGTCCCATCGCTGCTGAGACTGTGGTGATAAATCGGCCCGAGCACGTTCAAGTAGCGCGTCGCGCCCGAGTGGCTCCAGGCCCGTCCACCGAGCGGAGTGAGCAGCGTGCGCTCGTCGCCCTCGGCTCCGTAATAGAAGAGCGGCAGCAGCATGTTCCATGACGAACCCGGGGATTTGTTCGACCACCACAGGGGATAGAGGTTGAACGACTTGCTCGCCGGATCGACGTTGCGATTCCCAAGCAGCGTGTAGACCGCAGCTTTTTCGCCGCGCGTGCGCTTCCAGTAAAATGGGAACACCAGTGTGTCCGCGCGGCCCGGCGACTTGTCGTCGTAGTAGAACGGCAGCGCCCAATTCTCGTGGGCGTCGTTTGAATTGTGCGTGTGGATCAGGCCGAGCAGATAATTGTGTGTGCGCGAGTCCTGGCTGAGGTCGTGGGAGTAGAACGGAAAAAACCCAAAGTGCTGCGCGCTGTTGTCGAACCACAAGAGCGGAAACAGTCCGGCCGAATATCCGCCGTCGGGCTTCGGCTGCCACCACACCGGACCGATGTGCTTGATCTCGCCCGTGCCAAACAGCGGGAAAAGACCGAACGCACCTGTGTCGCTATTCCACCAGGCCGGGCCGACGTAGTTGAAGTCGCCGAAATGGATCAGCGGGAAGAGACCGCCGCTCGACTTGCGCCACCAGATCAGACCGATGTACTTGGTCTCGCCGAAATAGATCAGCGGAAATAGACCGCCCGACTTGAGTCCGCCGGCGTCATCGCGTTTCCACCAGAACGGCCCGACGTAACTGAACTTGCCGAAGTTCGCGATCGGGAAAAGACCGGCATTCGAGTGCGACCAATAGAAGGGCACGGCCCAACCCTTCCCGGTGCTCGTGTCGGAATGGGCCCACGGGTAGAGCACATCCCACTGCGGCCCGTCCTTGGCGACGAGCGGGCGCAACGCGAAGCCCTTGTCATCGACGTCGAAGATCGGCCAGAGCACCGCAGTGCCGCCGCCTGAGTGGTAGACCAGCGGCCACAGGCTGACGCGATCGCGCGAAGCGTCGTTGACCAGCGGCGACAAGCGCCCTAGTCGCGCGCTCGACGCGCAAGCGATGAACAGCGCGCTCAACACGAGCGCGAGCGCAAGCGTGAGAGCCCGACGCCAGCGCGTAGCGCGAGTCCCGATATCCCGCGTCAGTGGCCAACTCGCGTCCGACATCGAACTAGAATCCTATCCAGCCTTGGTGCCTGGCACGGTACGCATGGCACTGTACGGGCCCCCAGTGTCGAAGCCCGCGCAGCCACGGGCCCAGCGCGAGACATATTAATGGGGCAAAAGCTCCCGATACCGTTCGGCACGGCGTGACTTGTGGCGAACTGCGGCTAGAATCAGGCGAGGATCCATGCGCGCGCTGCTCCGAGTACTGTTGTTGGTCCTGACCGCGAGTGTCGGGAACTACCTTTTTCCGACGCTGCCGGCCGACGGAAACGGGCAAAACCAGCAGCACAGCAGGTCCGAATTGGGCCTCCCGGACTGCCAGGGGCTGCCGGGCACGTCCGAATCGCCCGCGGTCCAGCGCACCTTCGGCGATGCGAGCGCACGCCGCGGCCCGCTGCCGCAGAAGCAAACCGACGGGCTTGCATCCGGCGCGGCCGGCAGCGAGGTCGGTGCAAGGCGCTTTTCTTCGTCGCAGTTGCCGAGCGCTGTTTCGCGCACGGTGGTCGCGTTTCAGACGCACCTGCGCACGAACGGGACTGCGAACGCGAACGGTTCGCGCGCCTGACGGATTGCGGCTGACGCTCTTGCGAGCGAGCCAGTGAGGTCGCATGTGTCCGGCCGAAGGCCAGACATGCCGATCCTCGAATCCACGATTGAGCTGCCGAATGGCTGCAAAATTGTTGGTGCAGGACTCGCTTGCCGCGCCGTGCGCGGAATCCATTCCGTGACACGAGCGTGAGCGCAGGTCCGCGTTTCCTCCGCATCGTCGAGAGGATGCGCTGCGATCGCCGCGTCCGAAGCCGGACTGCGCGATCGTGCGAATCGACGCACTTCCAAAAGGAAGTTCGCGTGCGGATTCGCGATCCAGTTCGCGACCCCAAAGCTCATTGCGCCGAATCGCTTCGGCCATGCCCCGTTGATTTCCATGCTCGAAAATCTGTCCAAGAAAATCGCCTTGATCGCCGCCGTGCTGCTCGGCTCCGCGGCGCTGCTCATTTTTCCACCGCATCCCATTCGCCTCGGTCTCGACCTCGCCGGAGGTGTCCGGCTGGTCTACAAGCTCGACTTCGAACAGGCCTATCGCGACGGCGCGCTCAGTCCTGACGAACCGCGCGAGAAGGTCCTCGAGGAAACGATTTCGATCATGCGCAAGCGCGTCGACCCGACGGGCGTGCGCGAGCCGAGCATCCGCCGTATCGGGATGGAGCGCATCGAACTCTCACTGCCCGGTAGCACCGAATTGCAGGGCGCACCCGGGCGCGCCGGGCTGGCCGAGGAGCTTGCCGAAAGCGGCACGCTGCCGTTGCGCTTGACAGCTTTGGCCGATGAGAAATCGGCGAACAGCGCGTCGCCCGAGGCGGGCCTCGCGAACTTTCCCGGCGCGGGTGGTGTCGTCCAGATCGACCAGGAAAAGATCCGCTACCGCACGCGGCAGGGCGATCAGCTCGTCGATCTCGAGCGCGGCAATGGCGGCACGAAGCTCGCGGCGCACGCGAAGAATGCGACGGTCGTGCTGATCAGCGACGACACGATCCACAGCGCAATCTCGAATCTCGGCGACATGCGCTTCTACATGCGCGCCGATGCCGAGGAGTTCGTGAAACAGGGTACGAGCTACGACGCGGAGCTGGCCAAGGTGCAGGACTGGCTGGCCAAGCCGGAGAATGACGCGGTCAAGATCTCGGCCTACAACAGCCTGTCCCGCGCTCAGGGCGGACCGCCGGCGGGAATTCGCTGGTTCCCGATGTCCTTGGAAGACGGCCAGCCGTTCACGCCGCGCGCACAGCGCCAAGTCTTGCCGCTGGCGGACAACCCGCCCGAATGGAACTTCAAAGGCGAGGACCTGGCCAGTGTCGGAACCCAGCCCGATCCGATCGGCTTTCCGTCTGTGTCTTTCGAAATGCGTCCTGAGGCGAAAGTCGCGTTCGGCGATTTCACGACCGCGCACGTCGGTGACGTGATGGCGATCGTCCTGAACGACGAAGTCGTCTCCGCCGCGACGATCAACGGGCCGCTGCCCGGCAGCGGGATCATCTATGGACGATTCACGGATCGCAAAGTGAACGAGCTGGTCACTGTGCTGCGCTCGGGCTCGCTCAAGATCAAGCCGATCCTCGAGCAGGAGGAACGCATCGGCGCAACTGTCGGCCAGGAGTACGTCGACAAGGGCTGGATCATGGGCCTGTGTGCGGCCGGCTTCGTGGTCGGCTTCATGTCGCTCTATTTCCGCTGGCTCGGCGTCTACGCGTCGATCGGCCTGATGTGCAACATGCTGGTGCAGATGGCCGCGATGGTGGCACTTCAAGCCACGCTGACCTTGCCCGGCATCGCCGGCATCATCCTGAGCATCGGCATGGCCGTCGACGCGAACATCCTGATCTTCGAGCGCATCCGCGAGGAACAGGATCGCGGGTTGAAACCAGCCGCCGCCGCGCAGGCGGGTTTCATGAACGCGCTCTCGGCGATCATCGACGGCAACATCACGACGGTGCTGGCTGGCATCATTCTGTACTACCTGGGAACCGGCCCGATCCGCGGCTTCGCGGTCACTTTGATCATCGGTGTCCTGACCTCGATGTTCGCGGCGCTGGTGATCGTGCGCTTGCTGATCCAACTGCACGTCCAGCGCAATCCTGACCAGCCGTTCACGATGGGCCGTTGGTTCGCCAACGCAAATTTCCGCATCCTGGCCAAGACCAAGCTCGCCTTCGCGCTCTCCGCGGTCCTGATCGTCGGCGGACTCTTCTGGTTTGTGAAACTCGATTCGCACGAGAAGTACGGCATCGACTTCCTTGGTGGAGCGACGGTCAAGGTGCGAACCGAAGCTCCGCAGACGGTCGGGGCCGTGCGCAACCTGGTGGCGGCTATCCCTGGCGACATCGGCGAATCGGCGTCGGTTTCGGCCTTGCCGGGCTCGAAGGTCGGCGACGACAGCTACACGGATTTCCGAGTCAGCTTCAAACACAGCGCAGATGCACAACCAGGTCAGGACGGCGAGCAGAATTTCCGCTCCGAGATCCAGCGCGGTCTCGAATCGGTGATCCAGAAGGGACCGATCGAACTCACGATTGCCCGCGCGACGGAAGCGAGCGCAGTCGAGGGCACGCTCTACATGCTGGAGGCGCATGCACCGAACGACGTGAGCGCGCGCCTCGCGGGCGCGGGCCTGCGCGATCTGCGCCTGGAAACGGCGCAGCTGCGGCCCAGCGTGTTCGCCTTCCACGCGCAGGCCTCGCCGGACATCAGCGAATTGGATTTGAAGACTCGCATGCGCGAGGCGCTGCAGGGTCAGGAGGATTCGGCCGGCCGCGCCTTTGCGCTCGCGGAACCGATCCCCGAGACGAGTCTGGTCGGTGGGCAAGCCGTCACGGAGCTGCGCGACTCGGCGCTCAAGGCGATCTTGCTCAGCATGTTCGTGACTGTGCTCTACATCCGCGTGCGTTTCGCCGAATACAGCTATGGCATCGCGGCCGTGACCGCGCTGGTGCACGACATCCTGATCACGATCGGTGTGGTCGCGTTCCTGGTCTCGTTCCCATTCATCCACGTCGAGTTCGACATGTCGTTGATCGCAGTGTTCCTGACGATCATCGGTTATTCGATCAACGACA
>JAYUUV010000305.1:0-8272 GCA_043754695.1 Planctomycetota bacterium | reverse complement strand
GCGGCATGGCGTTGGAACTAAATCCGGCGTGGGTCGCGCCCGCCCAGGGCAAGGTCATTTACACCTGCCCGATGCACCCGGAAGTGCAACAAAATCATCCCGGCGATTGCCCCAAGTGCGGCATGGCGCTGGAGCTCAAGACTGTTACCGCAGGCGCGGATGAGGGGGACAACGCCGAGCTGGTCGACATGACCAGGCGTTTTTGGATCGGCACTGCGCTGACCGTGCCAGTGTTTCTTTTAGCGATGGCTCATGTGATTCCGGCACTGGCCAGCCAGCCCTGGTTGGGTGGCCACGTATCCCGCTGGACTCAATTTGCGCTGACCACGCCCGTGGTCTGGTGGGCGGGTTGGCCGTTCTTTCGTCGTGGCTGGCGCTCTGTCGTCACACGGCACTTGAACATGTTCACGCTGATCGCCATCGGCGTCGGAGCAGCGTTCGTTTTTAGCTCCGTGGTGATGCTCATGCCGGACGTGTTTCCAGCCACGATGCAGCACGAAGGCAAGGTCGCCATTTACTTCGAGGCGGCAGCGGTGATCGTCGTGCTGGTGCTCTTGGGCCAGGTCCTCGAGTTGCGTGCACGCAGTCGCACGGGCAGCGCCATCAAAGCGCTGCTCAACCTCGCGCCGCCCACAGCGCGACAAGTCGCTCCCGGGGGCGATCATGTCGTACCTCTCGACCAGGTGAAAGTCGGCGACTGGCTGCGCGTTGTCCCAGGCGACAAGGTTCCTGTCGACGGCGTTGTGGTCGAAGGTCACTCCAGCGTGGAAGAGTCCATGATCACCGGCGAACCGTTGCCGGTAGAAAAATCTGTCGCCGACAAGGTGACGGGTGGCACCGTCAATGGCCCTGGCAGCTTCGTCATGCGCGCCGATCGCGTCGGCAGCGACACGCTGCTCGGGCAGATCGTGAACATGGTTGCCGAAGCACAGCGCAGCCGTGCACCTATTCAAGGTCTCGCTGATAAAGTCGCGGGCATTTTCGTGCCGGCCGTGCTGGCGGTTTCGGTGCTCACCTTCGTGCTTTGGATGTGGCTTGGTCCGGAGCCGAAGTTCGCGCACGCCATCGTCAACGCCGTTGCGGTTCTCATCATCGCCTGCCCCTGCGCCCTCGGCCTCGCAACGCCCATGTCCATCATGGTCGGCGTCGGACGCGGCGCGCAGGAAGGCGTGCTCGTGAAGAACGCCGAGGCTCTCGAACGCTTGGAGAAGATCACCACACTCGTCGTGGACAAGACCGGCACACTCACGGAGGGCAAACCCAAGCTCATGGATGTGCTGCCCGTAGGCGGGTTCGACGCGAAGGAACTTTTGCGCCTCGCAGCATCACTGGAGCAGAGCAGTGAACATCCGCTTGCCGCCGCGATCGTGCAGGGCGCCAAGGAACAGAGTCTCGCGATCGAGGCGGTGAAGGACTTCCGTTCCGTGACTGCCGGCGGCGTGCTTGGCAACGTCGCGGGACGTGCCGTGATGATCGGCAAACCGGGTTTCCTGCGGAACGAGAAGATCTCCGGTCTGGAGTCGCTCGAAGCCTCGGCCGCGAAGCTCCAGGAAGAAGGCAAGACCGCGATGTACGTCGCGGTCGACGGCAAGCCGGCCGGGATTCTCGCCGTGGCCGACCCGATCAAGTCCACGACCGCTGCAGCGATCAAGGAACTGCACGAGCTCGGGTTGAAGCTCGTCATGCTCACAGGCGACAACCGCCGCACCGCGGACGTGGTGGCACGGCAACTCGGTCTCGATGGCGTCGAAGCGGAGATCGAGCCCGCCGGAAAAGTCGCTCACGTCAAGAAGCTGCGCGAGGAGGGCAAACATGTTGCGATGGCAGGCGACGGCATCAATGACGCACCCGCCCTCAGCGAAGCCGAAGTCGGCATTGCGATGGGCACCGGCACCGACGTTGCCATGCAAAGCGCGGGCATCACCCTGGTGAAAGGTGATCTGCGCGGCATCGCAAAGGCCATCCGACTCAGTCGCGCCACCATGTGGAACATCCGCGAAAACCTGTTCTTCGCCTTTGTCTACAACGCGCTCGGCATTCCAGTTGCCGCGGGCGTGCTGTATCCGTTCTTCGGCTTGCTGCTCAGCCCGATCATCGCCGGGGCCGCGATGAGCCTCAGTTCGGTCTCCGTCATCGCGAATGCGCTCCGCCTGCGTCGAGCGACCTTGTGAGACGTGGTGGTCCAAGGCTGACGCTGGAACCGCATGGAATGCCTCAACGCGAGCACTCCGGGCAAGGATGAGCGTCCGGCGATCCGGGCTGTGCCCTCCACGCGTCCACCACGAAAACCAACCATGGTGCTGGCGTTGGCGAGCCCGAGGACGTGCTCTCCGTTCCGCAGCACGCGGACTTCGGAGAAAAAGGAGCGCGGATCGGGAACGATCTCGAGGCGGATGTCAGGTATGGCTCTGTATCCGCGGGGAGGAGTGAGCGGACTCGCGCCTGCCGTCAGCAATGCGCGGCGAAGAGCATGCACATCGGCATTTGATTCTCGTGGCTTGTTTCCATCACTTGTCCATCGCGCAGCAATTCTCCAAGCGTCGTTTCACCAGTATGATTTCGGATGGCTTTCGCCACCGATCGCGGATCAGGGTAGCACCCTCTTGGCCGAAGATTGCCGCGCCTCCAGGCAGATACGAACACTTGTCCGGTGCGCATACGCATTTCTATCGATGACGGCCGCTGCGCAGGCGCCACTAGCATGCTTCCCGTGGTCGAGATTCGCGTCATGCAGAGCGCAGCAAGAGTCTGAGACAAGTCTCTGTCACTAGCGGGCCACGACGGCTGCGCGCGCGCAGGAAACTTCGCCGGTCACACTCGGACCTCTCGAAGGCGCTCGCTCAGACGGGATTCGAGACCCTACTCCGGCGGCGGCTGCGCTGGCGGTTTCATTCACCACGGAAAGCGCATCCCAATGATCGAACCAGTCTCCAAGGCGCTCCTGGCCAGGATGGATGCGTACTTCCGCGCGGCGAACTACCTCTCGGTCGGCCAGATCTACCTGTTTGAAAATCCGCTGCTGCGCGAGCCCTTGCGTCGCGAGCACGTCAAGCCGCGCCGGCTCGGCCACTGGGGGACATGTCCCGGGCTCAACTTCATTTACGTACACCTGAATCGAATCATCGCCCGCGACGATCTCAACATGATCTTCGTGGCCGGACCAGGTCACGGCGGGCCGGCCGTGGTGGCGAACACGTATCTCGAGGGAACTTACACGGAGTTCTATCCGGACATCTCCCAGGACGCGGCCGGCCTCAAGCAGCTGTTTCGCCAATTCTCGTTTCCCGGCGGGATTCCCAGTCACGCGGCGCCACAGACGCCGGGCTCGATTCACGAAGGCGGTGAACTCGGCTATTCGCTCGCACATGCCTTTGGTGCGGTGCTCGACAATCCGGATCTCATCGCAGCCTGCGTCGTCGGAGATGGAGAGGCCGAGACCGGACCGCTTGCGACGAGCTGGCACTCGAACAAGTATTTGAATCCCGCGCGCGACGGCGCAGTCCTGCCGATCTTGCACCTCAATGGAGCGAAGATCGCGGGGCCGACGTTTCTTGCGCGCATTCCGCGCGAAGAACTTGCCGAACTTCTGCGCGGCTACGGGTACGAACCGCAGTTCGTGGAGGGAGACGATCCAGTACTGCTCCATCCGATCATGGCGGCCACGTTGGACGAGATCGTGGTCGAGATCCGTCGCATCCAACAGGAAGCGCGCGCAACGGACAAGCCCGTGCGGCCACGCTGGCCGATGCTCGTGCTGCGGACTCCGAAGGGCTGGACCGGCCCCAAAGTGGTGGACGGGAAGGCGGTCGAAGGAACGTTCCGCTCGCACCAGGTTCCGATCGCGAACCTCGATCGGCCGGGGCATCTTGAGCTTCTCGAGGAATGGATGAGGAGCTACCGGCCCGCTGAACTCTTCGATGCGTCGGGCCGCCTGCGCAGCGAGCTGGCGGAGCTTGCGCCCAGGGGCGAACGGCGCATGGGCGCCAACCCGCACGCCAACGGCGGCGCGCTGCTTCGAGATCTGCGCATGCCCGACTTCCGTGACTACGCAGTAGATGTGCCGCACCCGGGCGCCGTGGATGCTGAAGCAACTCGCGTCCAGGGCGCGATGATTCGCGACATCGTCCGGCTGAACCCGACCACCTTCCGCGTCTTCAGTCCTGACGAAACCAACTCGAACCGCTGGAATCCGGTCTTCGAAGTCACCAACCGCGCGTTCCTTGGCGAGATTCTCCCCGGGGACGAATCACTGGCGCCGGACGGCCGCGTGATGGAAGTTCTGTCGGAGCATCTCTGTCAGGGCTGGCTCGAGGGCTACTTGCTCAGCGGACGCCACGGTTTTTTCTCTTGCTACGAAGCCTTCATCCACATCGTCGACTCGATGTTCAATCAGCACGCCAAGTGGCTCAAGGTCTCGAGCCACGTCCCGTGGCGTCGTCCGATCGCTTCGTTGAACTATCTGCTCACCTCCCACGTCTGGCGTCAGGATCACAACGGACTCTCGCATCAAGACCCCGGCTTCATCGACCACGTCGTCAATAAGAAGGCAGAGGTGATCCGCGTGTATCTGCCTCCCGACGCGAACACGCTGCTCTCAGTCACCGACCACTGCCTGCGCAGCCGACACTACGTGAACGTCGTCATCGCCGGAAAACAGCCCTCGCCCCAGTGGCTCAGCATGGAGCAGGCGATCAAGCACACCAGCGCCGGCATCAGCATCTGGGATTGGGCCAGCAACGATCAACACGGCCAGCCCGATGTCGTGATGGCCTGTTGCGGCGACGTGCCGACGCTGGAAACGCTTGCCGCCGTAAGCCTGTTGCGCACGCACTTGCCCGAACTCAAGATTCGAGTGATCAACGTCGTCGATCTGATGAAACTCCAGCCAGCGCGCGAGCATCCGCACGGATTGTCGGACCAGGAGTTCGATTCGCTGTTCACCAAGGACCGCCCGATCATCTTCGCGTTCCATGGCTACCCAACGCTGATCCACCGTCTGACCTATCGGCGGACCAATCACGAAAACATCCATGTTCGCGGCTTCAAGGAGGAGGGGACAACGACCACGCCGTTCGACATGACCGTGCTCAACGATCTCGACCGGTTCCATCTCGCCGGCGATGCCGTCGATCGTCTGCCGCAGCTGGGTCCGCGCGCGGCGTACATCAAGCAATGGCTGCGCGAGAAACTGATCGAACATCGGGAACACGTGGAACGCGTTGGCGACGACATGCCCGAGGTGAGTGAATGGCGTTGGAAGGCCGCGAAGTGATCCGGCCACTTTACGAACACTCCCGGCCCAGGGAGTTCGTTCGACGAACGTGTGGCACTCCGCGGGGGACAGGCCGCACTTCGATCAGCACAACGTCAGGATTGGGCTCGGGTTGCCAACGCCCCACAGAGCAGCACGCGCTGCGTACTTCGAGCGCCACCTAATACACAATAGTGCGTAGTCGTGACGACCGTGCGTTCAGCGAAGATGGCCGCGCCGAGTCACCGCGAAGCGCAATTGGATCAAGTCCCATGCACGGCAATTCGAGTCATTCGCTGGGCCAGGTCGCACGACGGATTGGTGTCGTACTGCTGATCCTCGCGGTCGGGTTCGCAATCGGCAGGTGGACGGCCTCGGGTGCAATGCCCGCCGACATGCACGCCGGTCACACGGGCATGCTGGACGAAAAAGTCGCCGAGGTGCAGATCTGGACCTGCTCGATGCATCCGCAGATCCGCATGCCCAACCCCGGCAATTGTCCGATCTGCGGCATGAAGCTCGTGCCCGCGAAGGACGCGGCTTCCAGCGGCTCGCTGGTCGTGCTCGGGGAAGAAGCGCAGCGTGTGGCCTCGATCGAAGTCGAGGCGGTCCGTCGCCAGGCGCTGGTGTATCCGCTGCGAACCGTCGGACGGGTGGAGTTCGCGGAACCGAACGTCGCGAACCTGACGGCGCGCGTCGCTGGCCGCGTCGAGCGCGTGTACGCCGACTACACCGGCGTCGATGTCGCGCGCGGCGACCATCTGGTCGACATCTACGCTCCCGAACTGGTGGTTGCGCAGGAGGAATTTTTGCTCGGACTGCGCGCGCTCGGCGCGACACCCGACGCCGGTCAGCAGGGCGAACGGGATCGTGCGCGCGCCGATCTCTCGCGCCAGAAATTGATCTTGCTCGGTGTCAGCGATGCGCAGATCGAGGAGCTCCAGAAGACCGGCAAGCCCTCGGAGATCCTCACGGTGCATGCCCCGATCGGTGGCACGGTCGTGGCGAAAAATGTGCGCGAGCAGACCTATGTCGAGACGGGCGACCCGCTGTACGAGATCGCCGACCTGTCGCGCGTGTGGCTGATCGCGGACGTGTACGAGTACGAACTGCCCTGGGTAGTGCGCGGCGAATCGGCGAGCGTTGTCGTCGAGGCTCTTCCCGGCGAGAGCTTCGAAGGTCTCGTCGCATTCGTCGACCCGCGCGTCGACGAGGCTTCGCGCACGATCAAGGTGCGCATCAATCTCGACAACCCCAAGCGCCTGCTCAAGCCGGGAATGTTCGCGCATGTGACGATCCGCGCTGAACTCGGACCGGACGGCAAGCACGCGCCGTCGATCCTGGCCGGAAAGTTCACCTGCCCCATGCATCCCGAGGTCGTCGCCGACGCCCCAGGGAAGTGTCCGCTGTGCCAAATGGATCTCGTGCGCGAGCCGGGCGAGCCTGTGATGAGCGGGAGCAGCTCCGAGTTACCCCTGTCGGTTCCGACGACAGCCGTGCTATCCACCGGCACGCGCAACGTGGTCTGGGTCGAGCGCGAGCCGGGTCGCTTCGAGTTGGCCGAGCTGACGCTCGGCCCGCGAGCTGTCGGCTTCTACCCAGTGCTCGGGGGACTGAACGAAGGCGATCGTGTAGTTGTGCACGGGAATTTCCTGCTCGACTCGCAGTCGCAGATCGAAGGCAAGCCAAGCCTGCTCTTCCCCAAGGGGCTCGAGCCGGGAGCGAGCGCACCTGCTGGGCACGCGGGTCACTAGGAACTCGCTGTGATCATTCGGGCTCTGATCTCCTGGTGCCTTCGCAATCCGATCCTCGTGTGTCTCGGCGCGCTTGCGCTCGCGGCGGCGGGTGTGTTTGCGCTCTTGCGCACTCCTGTCGATGCGATCCCGGACATCGGCGACAAGCAGGTGATCGTCTTCGCCGACTGGGAGGGCCGCTCGCCGCAGGACGTCGACGATCAGGTCACCTATCCACTGACTGCGTCCCTCGAAGGCACGCCGGGCGTCAAGAACATCCGTTCGATGTCGGGCTTCGGCTTCTCGATGGTCTTCGCGATCTTCGACGATTCGGTCGATTACTACTGGGCGCGTTCGCGCGTTCTAGAGCGGCTGTCTGCGGCTACAGGCAGACTACCGCCGGGCGTGACGCCGGTCCTGGGTCCCGACTCCACCGCGCTCGGCCAGATCTTCTGGTACACGCTCGAAGGCGAAGGTTTTTCGCTCGGGGAATTGCGCAGCCTCCAGGACTGGTATGTCCGCTACCAGCTCAATGCGGTCGAGGGCGTCAGCGAAGTCGCCTCGATCGGCGGACACGTGCGCGAGTACCAGATCGACCTGGATCCCGATCGCATGCGCGCGCACGGCGTGACGGTGCCCGAAGTGTTCGATGCGGTTCGTCGCTCCAATTTGGACGTCGGCGCGAAAGTGATCGAGCAGAATCGGCTGGAGTACTTCGTGCGCGGAGTCGGCTTCGTGAAGACCGCCGAGGACCTGGAGAACATCGTCCTGCGCCAGGAGGGCGGCACGCCGCTCTACGTCAAGAACGTCGCCTCCGTCGTACTCGGACCGGAATTCCGGCGCGGCGCGTTGAACAAGGGAGGCGTCGAATCGACCGGCGGGATCGTGCTCGCCCGCTACGGATCGAATCCGCGCGAGGTGATCCGCGCGTTGAAGAAGCGCATCGTTGAACTCGAACCCGGGCTGCCCGAGCGGATCCTCGCCGACGGATCGAAGTCGAAGGTCAAGCTCGTCGCCTACTACGACCGCAGCGTGATCATCGACGAGACGGTAGCGACGCTGCGCGGAGCCCTTACCGAGGAACTGCTCGTCGCCGCGGGCGTCGTTTTGCTGTTCCTGCTGCACCTGCGCGCTTCCGCCGCGATCGTCATCACGCTGCCCCTTTCGATGGCGCTTGCGTACATCGCGATGTACTTACTCGGCGTCGACGCGAACATCATGTCGCTCGCGGGCCTCGCCATCGCCATCGGCGTCGTTGCGGACATGGGCATCATCATGACGGAAAACA
>JAYUUV010000304.1:0-22941 GCA_043754695.1 Planctomycetota bacterium | reverse complement strand
GCAAGGCCGCGCGCGCCACGCCCGCAGTTCACTTCTTCTGGACCTTGGGATCGGGGACACCGCACTTGCAGCCGTCATCGCCGTTCTTGCAGGTGCACTTGTCGCCTTCGCCGCAGGCCAGGATCAGTTTCAACTCGTCCGCCGTGCGCGGCTTGGCCGGATTGAGGTGGCGCACTTCGGCGTTGGACCTGTGGAAGCAGAAGTTTTTGAAGCTCGGGCTCTCCGAATTGTGGCAGCCCAGGCAAGTCTTCATGCCCGGATCGTTGATCACCTCGTCGGCGGGGATCTTCGTGTACTTCGCGCCTTTCTTGTCGCCGGCCTCGAGGTCTTCGCCTTCGTCTTCGGCTCCCGCCGCGGCGACGCGCGCCTTCATGTGCTTTTCGCCGGGGCCGTGGCAGCTTTCGCACTGGATGCCGAGCTTGGGATCGAAGCTCTTGTCGAGCTCTTCTGCCGGCTTGCCGAAGGCCGTGACATGGCACTTCAGGCACTTGTCCGACTTCTGCGCATCTTCGATGCCTTTCTCCTTCGCGATCTTCTTGGCCGCATCGCCCGCCAGAGATTCATAGGCCTTGGCGTGCTTCATTTTCGTCCACGCGCCGTACTGATCGCCACGCGCCTTGTCGGCGTGGCAGAGCTTGCACTTCTGCGCGCCGATATAGTGGTTGACCTTGGCCTGCGCCGGGTCAGCGGCTGTGGCGCTCGACGACCAGAACGCGGCACACAGGACGAGCAGGGCGAGCAGGGCGCCGAGCGAAACCGATCCGCGTTTCGAAGCGAAGATTTGCATGTGATTCTTTCGTGAGGGTGCTTGTTCGAATCCTTGAGTGCCGTTGAGCCCGTGGGGTACTCAGTGAACTTCGTCGGCCTGGCGTGCCAGGAAAGCTGCGCTCCCGGGGCGCAGCCATGCTAGCAATCTGTCCGTGGCAAGCTGGGTCTGTGGCTCGCTGCGCGCTTCGAGCGCCACGACGACGCCCGCGCGAAGTGCCTCGTCATCTTCGCGGAGCAGTGCCTGCGAGAGGGCCTGAAGATCCATCGCATCAGCGATGGTTGCAAACGTCGAGGCGGCGCGCCGGCGCAGCTCCACATCGACCGCGTCCTTGTCGAAGGCCAGGCGGCCGAGCGCGGCTCTGGCGGCTGCATCGCTCGCCGAAAGTTTGCTGAGAAGATCTGCGGCAAAGGCAGCTGGAGACACGCCCTGTCCGCTGGCCGGATCGCGAGTGCGACAGGTGAATTCCAACCAGGGCAGAGCCGCCACTGCGTCGGTCTTGTGCAACGCCTGCAGCCAGGCGACTTTTTCCGCGGACGGCCGCTGACTACCGAGCCACTCTTCAGAGTGCAGCGCAAGGAAACCGGGCTCCGCGGCTTCGAGTGCGAGGTACTTCTCGCGCAGACCGCGCTCGCTGCCGGGCTTGGCCGCGGTCTCGGCCCTCGGTTCGGCGAGCGCCGCAAGGCCGGTCGAGGCGCCGAGTCCCTTCTTGCTGCGCGTTTCGCCCGGCGGAAGATTGGCATCAGTCAATGCTCCCGATTCATTTCGCCCGCCCGCCGTTCCGCCGAAATCGGCGCTCACGACGGGCGAGTTTTGATGATTGCGCGCGAGCGACCACCAAGCGGCCAGGGCCACCGATCCTCCAAGTGCCAGGAGAATGATCGGCAGGCCGGTCGTGCTCAGTTTGTCGCTCGCGCTTCTCAATGGAGTCAGGATCTGTCAGTAGGCCTTGTGGACCCGCTCGACCGACCATTCTCCACCCGTGCCGTGACACACGGCGCAGGACTCGGCGCCACCGCCCGTGGTCTGCACCGCGATGTGTGCCTGCGCATCCGAACTGTCGTGGCAGGCACCGCAAACCGCTGCCCAGCGAGCCACCGGCGTGCCCTGTTGGGTCGGGTGATCGCGTTCGACGGGCTGCTTCCAGGCGGTGTTGGTGTCACCGTGGCATTTCGTGCAATTGCGCACGCCACCCGGCAAGGCCGGGAAGATGACCTCTTCGAAGGTCGAGACCCCGAAGTTGTTCGGGTACGCGCCCGAACCGAAGCCGACGATCTGATAGGTCGCGGCATTGGTCAATTCCTCGCCCATGTGGATCTTGTGCAACATGGTGCGGAAGTTGATCGTCGTGTCGGCCGTCGCCGGAGCGTTGGCCGCCACGAGTTGCGGACGGTCCTCGGTTCCGGCGGCTCCGTGACAGACCACGCAAGCATCGAAGCTGCGCCTGCCCGCACCGTGGAACTCGACGTCCTGGTGGCACTTGTAGCAGTTGTCGCCACTGGAGATCTTGGCGTAGGGTTCGATGCTCGAGGCCGAGCCGACCAGGAAGTCGCTCGTAATGACGTTCGATGCCGAACGATACGAGTTGGACTCACCGAACAGATTCAGCGGCAGCGTCAGCGAACTCCACAGTCCCAGGGAATAAGTCCCATCGACGATGCTCTTGCCCGCCCATTTGCCGGTCGTCTCGTCGAAATCGCCAGTGTCGTTCAACGTCGGCGGATAGACCGCCGGCATCACGAAGTCCGTCGTGTAGCCGCACAGAACCACATTGCCGTTCCCGAATTCGAGGACTTCGGCGATCGCGCCCGTGGCCGGAGTCAACGTGTAGTCCGTGACCGCGGTCTTCGTGGCGAGCGTGACTTCCTTCACCGTCGCGCCATTGTTGTGGGCGAAGCGCAGCGATGCGGGATAGGTGGTCGAACCGAGCGTTCCAAACCACAGGCGCGTGCCCTGGACGGTCTGGATGCGCGCGTACTCTTCGAAACCCACGACACCATCGTCGATGACGATGTAGTCGTCGCGTGCGAAACCGGTCCCACTGGCGACGTCGACCCAGTTCTGCGGAACCGCGCTGGCGGCGGACAGCGTGCTGTTCCCACCTCCGCCAGGCAGGCCCGTGCGCACCTGTACCGTGGTCGTGCCGCCGCTGACGTTCCAGTGCGGGAAGAGGCTCGTGTTGAACGATTCGAGAGCGGCCGTGGAAACGCCCACGCGTTCGAGCACGATCGGCATCGGCAGCAACGTCGTGTACGGCTGCGCACCGGTCAACTTCGCGGTCGGCAGCGTGCTGCTGAGCACGAGGTTGTAGTTGTCGGTCGGGCCCGAGACGATCACCGAGAGGTTGGCCACCGCCGAGGGCAGCGTGTCCACGCCCGCGTCGTTGGTCATGGTGAAGGTCACGGAGACCTTCTCACCCGGATCGATCGTTCCGTCAGCGTTGTTCGTTCCGGCTTCGACCAGGCTCGAGACATTGATGTCCAGGCCGGGGTTGAACGTCGGGTTGAGCAACGGGTGTGTGTGCGCATCAGCGACTGCGAGCGGGTCACCCGAATCCGCGTGGCAGAGGATGCAGTTCGAATTGTTCGCCTGGGCCCCCATGGTCTGACCATTCGAGGTGTAGTTCTGGCCCCAGATCACGTCGTCGTGACAAGCGCCGCAGGCAGCGCGGCTGGGTTGCGCCTTGTACAGGTCACCCTGCGCAGGAGCATTGACCGGACCGGCGCCATCGGGGTCGCCGTGGCAGACGATGCAATTGGACGGTCCCGTGCGAATCTTGTCTTCCTGCAGTTTCGCGCCGGCGGCGAGCGCCGTGTAGCCCTGGTCGCGCGGCATGGCGACCAGACCGTTCGGCCAAGCCGGGAAAGCGATATGCGAAAAGTCGTCCGTGCCGTTGACCGCGAAGGGCGCCGGCGTCGCTGCGTAGTTGCGCGAGCCATCGGGATTCGTGGCCACCCCAAGCACCGACGGCAGGTGCTCGCCGGTGTGGATCTTGTGGATCATGCTCTTGAATTCGATGGTGAGACCGGGTGTGAGCGTTCCACCTGTGTTCTTGTCCTCCGCACCGGCGGTATGGCACATGAGGCAAAGCGTCACGACCTTGCGCCGGCCGCCGTGGGCCTGCAGGTCGGTGTGACAGCGATTGCAGTTGTCCTGCCCGACAACCTGGCGCGAGTCGATCGCGCCGCCGTTGCCGATCAGGAAGTCGAAGACGGTGTCGTCGGAATCGCGTTTGGTCGCGCCGTCGAGCGTGTAGTTCCAGCTCATGTACAGCGCGATCGAATAGGTACCGTCGAGCAACGCCGTGCCCGTCAATTCGCCGTCCACAGCCCCGAACGAAGCCGTGTCATTGAGCGGCGCGAGGTAAGTCGCCGGGATAGGCGTGGCGTAGGTGTAGGTGTACGAACCGTCGGTCTGCTGCACGGCGCGCGTGACGACGTCCTGGACCTCGGCGATGACGCGCTGATAGTTGAACGTCGGTCCGGAGACCAGCGTGCGCGCGGTGGAGAATTCGCTGAGATCCCAGTCGCTGCCGTCGTCCTTCTTGAGCGTGAAGGCCAGCGTGATGGTGTCGCCCGCCAGGAAATTTCCGCCAGCGCCGCTGCCGCCGCTGAGGCCGGTGACCTCTACGTTGACTCCAGGCAGCACATCGCCCTGCGCGAGCACAGTGTTGGTCGTCCCGCTCCCGCCTGGCGGACCGGCGGGGCCCTGCGGTCCTGTGTCACCATCGCTGCCGTTGCAGCCTCCTAGTCCTGCGAACGCGAGCGCCGCGCACAGCAGGGAGGGACGGAAGATGTCGAGGAGGCGAGGACTGGCGAAGGCTTTCATTGGGTTTTTCCCTTCAGGTTTCTGGGACTTGCCGGAGTGTTTTCCGCTGACGTCGAGGGTCGAATCGTCTGTGTCACCGGAGTGTCACGGCGTCAGGGAGATATTTGAAGACAGGCGCGAAGCCGCCAATACGCAGGAGTGAGTAGTTCGCGACCAATGGCTGCGCAGTTTGCGCGATCCTGGGCGAGTGCCCGTGCGCCCCGAGCGCGGCGCTCAGTGGTGACAGGAATTGCAGTTGTCGCCGTTGTCGGGGTGCGGCAGCGGCTGTCCGTTTCCGTGGCACATGCGACAGTTCATCCCGGGGTTGTGCCCGGGAGGCTTCGGTGTCGCGAGCGCGTGGCTGGGCGTGCTCGTGTGGCAGGCCGCGCAACGCTCGTTGGCCAAGGGCTCGTGGCAACCCACGCAGTGACGATCCGAGGGCGAACCGAAACCAGAGTTGTGGTCGAGCGGTCTGGTCTCGCGGTGACACTCGTCGCAGGTGCTCGCCTGGTGACACGTCGCGCAGTTTTCGCGATCGCGGCTGGCCGCAAGTCCATGACCGCGCCGGCGCCAATAGCCCTTGTGATTCTCCGGCAGTTGCGTCATGTGGCACTCGGTGCAGCTCGAGTCCTTGTGACACAGCTCGCAGCGATTCGCCGTTTCGCGCGTGCATTCGCGCACGAGCGGACCGTGCACCTTTTTCCAACTCGCGCCGTGGCTGGGCGGTTTGACGTCGGCACGGATCTCCTTGTGACAGACCGCGCAATCGTTCGAGGCCGCCTTTTGCGCGTGGCACTTCGTGCACGAATCCATCGTCAACGCCAGCTCCGCCGCCGGCACGTCCTTGACGATGTCGGCGTGACAGGCGCTGCATTCCATGCCGCGTGACGCGTGACTCTTGTGCGAGTACACGATCTCGTCGGCCAGCGCCAGCTGGTGACTCGCCTTGTACTTCTTGCCGTCGAACAGTGTCGCGACCTTGCGGTCGGCGGGTTTCTCAGCGTCCGCTTCGTCGTGGCACAGCGCGCACTGCGCGGGCGAGGGCATGCCCGGATCGTCGGCCTTCTGCGCGTTGCGGTGACAACTGGCGCAGTCGAGGCCCTGGTCGACGACGTGCACGCGGTGGCTGAATCCAAAGGCTTTTGCCGCAGGATCGAGCGCATCCAACAACACACATCCCGCCAGGCTGACCGCGAGCAACGCGAAGACCCAGTGGACCAGACGCACCGGACGGAGCTTAGCTTTCAGAATCGACATAGGGCCCCGCAGCGCAAGGTGTGGTACTGCTCGAGATCGTCGTCTTCGTATTCGTACTGGAATTCGAAGCTCCACATCTCGTCGCGACGCCAGACGAGTTTACCGTAGTAGCTGCGCACGTCGTCGCGTTCGGTCGCAGTGAAGAAGTCGTATTTGTAGAGCGAGTAGTACGTGCCGAGCGACACGTCCAAGTCGGTCCGCAACTTGCGCGAGAAGTCGCCGCCGAGAGTCGTGAAGTCGCTCTGATCGTCGTCGTAGTAGTCGGCGGTCACGCTGGCCGTCCAGGCGAAGACAATCTCCTTCGCGGTCAGCGTCGCGTAGTAGCGATTCCAGTCGTGGTTGTACGTGCCGACGTCCGCGGGGTCGTTGACGTCGCGGAAGTCGATGCCGGCGTCGAGATCGAGTTTCTCGGTGAGCGCGTGCCAGCCGCTGACGCCGATCTGCTGATACGGGAAGTACGTCTGCAGCGCCTGCGAATATGGATCGAGGAAGAGCGCGCGTTGATTCTGCGCCTCGAGCAGCTGGAAGTAGCGCACTTGCACGCTGGTCTTGCCTTCGTCGTCGCTCCAGCGCGTACGCAGGTCGATGTCGCGATTGCGAGCCTCGAGGCTCGTGTACTTGGCGCTCGAGTTCCAGCCCTTCCACGCCTGCGACAGGCCGGCGCCGATCAGGTCGTTCTGGCCGTCGCCCAGCAACGCGTCATCGTTGAGGTGCAGCCAGTCCAGCCTTGCGCGGCCGCCCTTCCACGCGCGGCTCTCGGCGAAGGCTCCGAAGACCGAGTTGTCGGAGTTCGAAGTGTGGTCGTAGGTGACGTTGTTGCCGCCGTAGGCGCCGAATTCGACCTTCTTCGCTCCATCGTAGGTCGAACGCAGCGAGAGTCCGTCGAAGTGCGCGATCTCGGGTGCCAGGTACTCGCTCTGGCGGCCGAGACGCACGCTCGTGTCGGCGTCCTTGGTCTTGAGTTCCGCGTAACCTTCGAACACGTCCGCATCGACGGGCTCGCTGCGCGAATCGTTGATGCTGCTGAACAAGGGACCGCTGTCGCCATCGAGGTCGAACGCGCCGCGTCCCAGGAAGTGCGCTGACAGTTCTGGATGCGCCGGGTCTGCGTAGTCGAGGGCCAGCACCTCGTAGATGTCCTGGTCGCTGTCGCCGCCGGCCGCGCGGAATTTGTAGCGACTGCTGAGCGAACCGGTCAGCGGACCGGACTTCTTCTTGGCCTTGGCGACAGGCGCCGGTGCGGTCGCCGCGGGCTGCCCTTGCGCGGCAGGTTTTGCCGGCGTTGCCTGAGGCTTTGCCGGCGTTGCCTGGGCAGCTGATTTTGCAGCAGGCGCTTGCGACGCAGGCTTCTGGGCCGTCGGCTGCGCCCCGCCCGCCGCGGGCTTCTGGGTCTGGGCCTGCGCAGTCTTGGAGGGTGCGGCAGCTCCCGGAGTCGGTTTCTGCGGACTGCCCGCCGCCGGCTGCACATTTTGCGGCGCGCTGGAGGTGGCGGCGCATCCAGCTCCTAGCGCGAGAGCGGCGATCCAAGCACAACGCAGGGACGCCGCTGGGTTGATGACCTTCATTCGTCGTGGGACCTGGAAGTCGGGCACTTCAGACGTTGGAGATCCATCGGTCTGCGTGTGGAGCCCGGGGGGACGCAGAGTGTCTCCCGGCTCCATTTCTGTTCACATCGGCACAAGTGCGTAGAATGCTGCGAACTTGTGCGGTGGGTTGCGCTTGCGCGTCCTGCCCCTGATGAAAGCGGTACGGGGCGGCCGTACTACGCGGCCGGTCCCCACTTCGTCGTCGAGGCCGTCCAAAGCCTGGACGATCCCGGTGCAATCGTGCCCCGCTCATACCCGGACCGATAGGGTCCACGGCCATGGCACACGCGATCCGAAGACTGCTGCTGGTCCTCGCGCTCGGAACGCTGACCGTCCTTGGTGGCCGCGCGCTGGTTAGGGCCCTGGCCTCACCGCAGACGAAGATCCGCTGGCGCCTGGAGGAGATGGTCGAGGGTTTCAACGCGATGCGCGCGCGGCCGGTGCTCGATGGGATCGGGCCGGACTTCGTGGACCGCAGTGCGGGGATCACGCGCGAAGACCTGCATTCGCTGCTGGCCTGGATGTTCCTGAACGAACTCGACGAACACGGTGAGTTCCTCTGGCGTGCCGTGTTCGATCCGAAAGCCACGGCAATCGAACTCGCGGCCGACCAGCGCTCCGCCAAGATCGATTGCTGCGTGCAGCTCTTCCGCCAGCGTGGCGGGAAGCCGCAATTGGCCTGGGACGCGCGCATCGCGGGCAGCTTCAGCCTTGGCGATCAAGGCTGGCAATGGCGTGCCGTCGACTCCGCGAACCACGACGAGCGTCACGCTCGCTGAGGGCCTGGCACCCTAGTTGCAGAGCACCCACTCGATCATGTCACGTTACCCCGCGTGCTCTGGAGTTAGTCGCGAGGGATCGAGTCACACATCCAGAGAATCGAAGGCGTGGAGACTTGCAGAGAGTGGGCAAAGGCAGCGGTGAGAAGGAGTTTCCTACGCAGCTTTGCTTTCCGGGCAACACGAGGGAAGGTCATTAAGTGGGCCCTAACGGGCTCGTACTTGGCATCGGCAGGCCCTAGGTACGAAAATACGTCGATCGAATCGCTGATTCAGGGCGACGCGCGCAGCGCAGGAGCGGCGTGCGCGGGTGCGCCGCGGACAGGCGGGCAAAGCCCCGCACCTTGGAGTTAGATCGTTGAGCTTCGCGCTACTCGTCATCCTGGCTCTCGGCCTCGGCCTGGCCTTCGCGACCGTCGCCATCAGGCGGCGCGAAGTTGCGGCGCTGGCCGAAGGTCTCGCCGAGCGCCGCGTCGCGGTCGAACGCGGCAGCCACCGCGCGCGGCTGCAGTATCCGCACGTCGACTTGACGCGCTGTTTCGGCTGCGGTGCGTGTGTGCGCGCATGTCCTGAAGAGGGCGTGCTCGAAGTGCTGCATGGTCAGGCCGTCGTGGTCCATGGCGCGCGCTGCGTCGGGCACGGACGCTGCGCCACGGAATGCCCCACCGGCGCGATCTCGATCACGCTCGGAGACCTGGCCGAAAGGCGCGACATTCCGGCGCTCGAGCCGTCGTTGGAAGCGGTCGGCACGCCGGGCCTGTTCCTGGCGGGCGAAGTCACCGGTCACGCGTTGGTGCGCACGGCGATCGCCCACGGCATCGCGGTCGCCGCCGAGATCGGCCGCCGCATGCAGCAGCCCGCGGCAGCTTTGCCCGCGCGAGCACGCGCGCACGCGAGCGTCGGAGCGAGCCGCGGCGCAGTTGCGACCGAGGAGGCGCCAATGCTCGACGTGCTGATCGTCGGCGCGGGTCCGGCGGGAATCGCGTGTGCGCTGGGCGCGAAGGAGCGCGGCCTCACGGCCGCGATCTTCGAACAGGAAGCGCTGGGCGGAACGGTCGCCAAGTACCCGCGGCGAAAGCTGGTGATGACGCAGCCGATCGAGTTGCCGCTGGTCGGCAAGTTGTCGCGCGACTCCTATACCAAGGAGCAGCTGATGCTGATCTGGGAGCGCATCGTCAGCGAGCAGGAACTCGACCTGCGCGCCGGGGAAACCTTCCTGTCCGTCGTGCGCCAGGCCGATGGCCACTTCATCGTCACGACCAGTTCCGGCGAGTGGCACGCGCGCTATGTCTGCCTGGCCCTGGGCCGCCGCGGCAGTCCGCGCAAGCTCGGCGTGCCGGGCGAAGAACTCTCCAAGGTCTCCTACAGCCTGCTCGACGCGGAATCCTATCTCGATCGGCGCATCCTGGTGGTCGGCGGCGGCGACAGCGCCGTCGAAGCCGCGCTAGGACTCGCCGAACAGCAAGGCAATCGGGTCACGCTCTCCTACCGAAAGAACGCGTTCTCACGGCTCAAGGCGCGCAACGAAGCGCGCCTGCGCGACGCGCTGGCGGAGAACCTGCTCGAGGTCGTGTTCGAAAGCGAAGTCGCGCGCATCGAGAACGATCACGTCGAGTTGACGGTCGGCCCCGCCGACCAGCGCGAGTTGCGCCTGCTCGACAACGACGAAGTCTTCATCCTGGCCGGCGGTGTGCCGGCCTTCGAACTGCTCGAACGCAACGGCGTGTCCTTCGATCCCGCCGATCGCGTGGCCACGGAGACTATCGCCGAGCGCGGCAGCGGATTGATGTTGGCCTTGGGTGCGGCCTTCGCGGTTTCGCTGCTCGCGCTGATCTGGGTCTTCTTCTTCCGCGGCTACTACACGTTGCCGTCGCATGAACGCATCGAGTCGAGTCAGCACGCCTGGTTGCGCCCCTCGGCGGGCATCGGCCTGGTCTTCGGTGTGATCGCGGCGGCGCTGATCTTGACCAACCTCGCCTACCTGATCCGGCGACATCCGAAGAGCAAATTGCAGTGGGGCTCCCTGCGCGCCTGGATGACCTCGCACGTCGCCACGGGCATTCTCTCGCTGGTCTTCGCTTTGGCGCACAGCGCCTTCGATCCGCGCCATACCGTCGGCGGACACGCGCTGATCCTGCTCGCGGTACTGCTGAGCACCGGCGCGATCGGCCGCTACTTCTATGCCTACGTTCCGCGCGCCGCCAACGGCCGCGAACTTGCGCTCGAGGAAATCAATTCTTCGCTTGCTGGGCTGTCGGGCGAATGGGACCAGGGCCAGCGCGGTTTCGGCGAGCGCGCGCGCCTCGAAGTGCAAAAACTCGTCGAGGAAAGCCGCTGGCAATCCTCGTTCTTCGCACGACTAGGCGCGCTGCTCAGGAGCCAGAGCGCCTTGCGCGCTTGTCTTTCGCGGCTGGCCGCGGACGCGCGCGCGGAGGGCCTGCCCAAGCGCCAGATCGCTGAAATGCTCGAGCTCGCCCGGCGCGCGCACCGCGCAAGTTTGATGGCCGCTCACTATGAAGACCTGCGCGCGCTGCTCGCCTCGTGGCGCTACGTGCACCGCTGGGTCGCGCTGCTGATGGTCTTGCTGGTCGCCTGGCATGTCTACAGCGCGCTGCGTTTCGCCAGCATTCCTGGGGTGACGCCGTGAAGCTCTTCTCGCCGAAGCTGATCCTGAGCGTTCTTTCGCTCGCCCTGGTGGTCACGATCTTCGTACTCGACTCCGGCAAGACTTCGCCCGGAGAGCTTTCGCCCGTGCATGCGGGCGTGAAGGAGCTCGCCGGAGACAATGGCTGCGATCGCTGCCACGGCGGGCTCGGGACTTCGATGGGCAATGCCTGCCTCGATTGTCACAAGCAGATTCGCGAGTCGTTGGACAAGCATCGCGGCCTGCACGGAAACCTGGCCGGCGTCGACGCGACGAACTGCGCGCCTTGCCATGCCGAGCACCATGGCGCAGAGGTCGAACTGTCCGGCGCGCGTGCCTTCGCGCAGGCCGGCGTGCCAGAGCGCGATCGCTACGACCACGCGGCGCTCGGTTTCCTGCTCGAAGGCAAACACGCGCAGTTGGGCTGCGTTGATTGCCACAAACAAGCCGATGCCAAAGTCCTGGCCGCGGGCCAGCCGCGTTTCCTCGGACTCGCGCAAGATTGCGCGAGCTGCCACACGGATCCGCACCAGGGCCGCATGACCAGCGCCTGCGCCGATTGCCACGGTCAATCGCAGCCGTTCGCGGCCGTCGCCAAGTTCGATCACGGCCAGACGTTCGCCAGCCGCGGCGCCCACGCGCGCGCCGCATGCCTGGATTGCCATCCCAAGGACAGCCCGCGCTCGGTCGAAGTCCTGGGCGGGAAACACGATCCGCTCGCTGAGCGCACGTGCCTCGACTGCCACGCTTCGCCGCACCAGCAGGAATTCGTCAACGCGTTCGCCGCGAGTGTCTCACTCGAGAGCGGCAACAGTTGCGTGATCTGCCACGATCCCGAGCGCGGCGCGTTCTCCACGCCGCAGCTTCCAACGGGCAGCGAGTGGCACGCGGCCTCGGGTTTCGCGCTCAGCCTGCCGCACGCCGAGGCGGCCTGCCAGGATTGCCACGCCGACGACAAGCGGCCCGCGGCTTCGACAGCGCCTAGAGCCGCCACCTTCGCGGCGCGCTACCCCGGCCGCAAACCCGACGATTGTGCGGCTTGTCACGCCGACCCGCACGGCGGTCAATTCGCGCGCGATCGGCGCAGCGCGCAGGGTTGCCTTGGATGTCACGAGCGCACGAGCTACCGCCCGGCGAAGTTCGACGCTGCGGCGCACGCGCGCACGGCCTTCCCGCTCGAAGGCGCGCACGCCAACGCCGCCTGTTCGGCCTGCCACGAGCGCGATCCGCTGAAACCCGAAGCTGCGCTGATTTTCGCCGACGCGCCCACGGCCTGCTCCGCCTGCCACCTCGATGCGCACGACGGACGTTTCGCGCGGCCGCAGTTCGCGGCGCAATTTCCAAAGCTCGCCGAGCAGGGCTGCGCGGCCTGTCACGACGCGCACAATTTCACGCACGACGCGCGCCTGAACTTTGATCATTCGGCCATGGCCGGATTCACGCTCGACGGCGCGCACGCCAAGGCCGACTGCGCGGTCTGCCATCTCGCCACGCCGAAAGCCGACAGCAGCGGACGGCGTTTCGGCCGCGCGGCCGAGCAGTTCCACGGCGACGTCGGACTGTGTTCGACCTGCCACGCCGATGTGCACGCGGGCGAGTTCGACACGCGCGGGCCGCCATCGGAGCGCGAGCGTACCTGCGCGCGTTGCCACACGACCTCGAGTTTCCACGAGTCCGCGAAGGACGGCTTCGATCATGCAGCATGGACGGGCTTTGCGCTGAACGGAGCGCATGCGCTCGCGGCCTGTGAAGTCTGCCACGCCACGCTGCCCAAGCCGACCGCCGAAGGCCGAACGTTTGCGCGAGCGAGCGAGAAGTTCCGCGGTCGCCTCGATCGCTGCGACACCTGCCACAAGGATCCGCACCGCGGCCGCTTCGAGCGCTCGCCCACGGCGCTCGCGCAAGCGAGCAACGGCCGTCAAAGCTGCGCGCGTTGCCACACCGAAGACTCGTTCCGCGCGATCGATTCGAAGAGTTTCGACCACGCCGCCTGGACCGGATTCGAACTCGTCGGCGCCCACGCCGAAACGATGTGCGCCGCCTGTCACACGCCGGGCGCGAAGACGCAGGGCCGCAAGCTCGGACCCGCACCGGGCACGGCTTGCAACGATTGCCACGCCGATCCGCACGCCGCCCAGTTCGACGTCTCGGGCAAGACCGACTGCGCGCGCTGCCACGTCGCCAGCGCGACGTTCACGAAGCTGGACTTCGATCACCAGAAGGACGCGCGTTTCGCGCTCGACGCGACGCACGCCAAGGTCGCTTGCGCGGCTTGCCACCTGCCCCAGGCGCTGGCCGGCGGAACCCGCATCGTGCGCTACCGACCGCTCGGCACGACCTGCGCGGATTGTCATGGCGGCGCCGTGGGCGGCAAGGGCAAGGGGGACTAGCGTGAGCATCGAATTCACAGGACTGCGTGCCGCAATCGCGCTGGTTGCTTGCGCGGCGAGCGGCGCCGCTCAACAAGTCGAGATCCAGCGCATCGCCGTGCACGTCACGGCCGTGCAGGACACACGCGCTTACCTCGACCTCGGTTCCGACGCAGGCATCGCGGTCGGTGATCGCGTCGAACTCCATCCCGACGGCCAGTCGATGCTCGAAGCGACCGTGCGCAGCGTGACGCGCAACAGCGCGCGCATCGATTGGAGCGGCGTCGGCGCGCTCGAGATCGGCACTTCGGGCGAAGTCCTGGTGCCCGCCGATCGCAAACCCGCCGGCACCGTCGAGCACCCACCGTGGACCCAGGGCGCGGACAAATTCGATCCCAAGCAACCGCTGCTCGCGCCGGTCAAGGGCATCGACAACTGGAAGCGCGATCCGCGGCTGCACGGCCGTTGGTTCGCCCAGGGCGACTGGACTTCGATCAACGTCAACGGCCAACAGGACTATTCCCTGGCGCGAACCGGCTTGGATTTCGCGCTCGACAATCCTTTCGGCAAGGGCGGCGCGCTCGAGTTCGACGGCGAGCTCTACAGCCGTTCGCAATCGCTGTGGGATTCGGGCAACGACAGCGAAAGCAGCGGGCGCATCGATCAGCTCTCGACCTGGTGGGGCGGCGTGCGCGGAAAGGAGACGCGCTACGAGGCCGGCCGTTTCCTGCAGCACGAATTTCCTGAGTTCGGGCTGATCGACGGTGCCGAGGTCACGCTGCGCACGAAGGGCGGCGATCGATACGGCGCCAGCGCGGGCTTCTTGCCAGAGATCGACGCCTCGCGCTCGAGCGGCGACGACACGGCGCTTTCCGCCTACTATCGCCACGTGGTCGGCGAGGACGAACACGCTGCGATCGGACTGGGTGTGCAGAAGACCTGGCACAAGGGCCAGGCCGACCGCGACCTCGCGGTGCTCAACGGTCATTGGCGCGCGGGCAGCCGCTGGTGGTTGTACGGCTCGACCTGGATCGACATGTACGGATCCGAGGACAAGAGCAAGTCAGCCGGTGCCGAAGTGACGCAGGCCAACGCCAACGTCAACTACCGATTCGACAACGGATTTTCGCTCGGCCTGAACGCGAGCCAATTCCGCTGGCCGGAACTCTTGCGCAACGAGTTTCCGGCGACGACCAGCACGACACTCTCCGACGGCTCGGTGACGCGCGTCGGCTTGAACGCCTCGAAGTCGCTCGGCAAATACGTCTGGCTGTGGGCGCGCGCCGATCGCTGGAACGACCAGGACGACAGCGGCGGCAACTACGAAGTTCGCAGCAGCCTGCGCAACGCCCTGTACGAGCGCGGCGAACTCTCGGCCGGCCTGTTCATGTCGCAGGGCAAATTCTCGGATTTCAGCGGCGTGCGCCTGGGCCTGATGAAGAGCTTCGACATCGGCACCTGCCGCCTGGATTACGAGTTGGCCCAGGCCGAACAACAGGACTTCAATGGCGCACAGTCGTCGCTGACCCAGCACGCCGTGCGCGCAAGTTTCGACACCTCATTCTGGAAATCGTGGACGTTCATGCTCTCGGGCGAGTCGCGTTTCGGCGATGAGCAGGACTCGCTCTCCATCGGCTTCTTCTTGCAGCGCCGCTTCTAGGCAATTACACGTGGAGCAACGCCATGCGACGCACTGACGATTCTCACCCGCTGTTGCGACGAGTCCTGCTCGCCGTGACGCTGCTGCTTGGCATTCTCTCCTGCACCATGCGCCGCTCTGACGTGCCGGTGAACGGCTGGTGGAGTTCGCGCGGTCCGGTGGTCCCGCACGACACGTTCCCGGCCGACTGCACGCTCTGCCACCAAAGCGGCGACTGGCACACGCTGCGCTCGGACTTCCAGTACGACCACACGAAAGAGACCGGTTACGCGCTCGAAGGCGCGCACGCTTCGGCGGAATGCCTGCGTTGCCACAACGACCGCGGCCCCGTCGCGGCCTTCGTCTCGCGCGGTTGCGCGGGCTGCCACGAGGACATTCACCAGGGCATGGCCGGCGACGAGTGCACCACCTGCCACGCACAGAACGATTGGCAGCCCAAGCCCGAGATCGCCAGCCACTCGCGCACGCGCTTCCCGCTGGTCGGCGCGCACGCCGCGACCGCCTGCTGGCGCTGCCACACCGGCGCGCAGGTCGGACGCTTCGACCACGCCGATCCCGAGTGCATTTCCTGCCACGCTTCGGATTTCTCGCGCGCGTCGAATCCGTCGAATCCGAATACGCCCAATCACATGACCCAGGGTTGGACTTCGGGTTGCGATCGTTGCCACATTCCGACCACGTGGGACGGCGCGGGCTTCAATCACACGGGCTTCCCGCTGACCGGCCAGCACACGACGACGCCTTGCGCTCAGTGCCACGTCGGCGGCAGCTATGCCGGCACGCCGCAGGATTGTTATTCGTGCCACGCCGCGGATTACACCGGAGCGACGAGTCTGGACCACGTCGGCCTGGGCGTCTCGACCTTGTGTCAGACCTGCCACACGACCTCGACCTGGCAAGGCGCGCACTTCAATCACGCCGGCATCACCAACGGCTGTGTCAATTGCCACCAGGCCGATTACAACGGCACGACCAGCCCCAATCACGCGTTGCTCGGCATCTCGACGCAGTGTGAGACCTGCCACAACACGACCGTCTGGCAGGGAGCCACTTTCAACCACACCGGGATCACGAACGGTTGCGTGAACTGTCACCAGACGGAATACAACGCGACCACCAATCCGCCGCACGCAGCCGCCGGCTTCCCGACGAACTGCGAAGCTTGCCACGACACGATCAACTGGGATCACGGCACGTTCCAACACGCTTTCCCGATCACGACGGGCAAGCACAGGAATTTCCCCTGCGCGGACTGCCACACGACGCCGACCAATTATCAATTATTCTCGTGCATCAACTGTCACGAGCACAGCCAGTCGAACACCGCCGGTCACCACAGCGGCACTCCGAATTACCAGTGGAATACGCTGGCCTGCTACAACTGCCACCCGCACGGGAATTAGTCAGCGCAGCATCACGGCTTCTTTTGCGAAGCTTCGAAGGCCGCGACGGCCTCGGGCATCAGGCTCTGCAATTGCGCGATGCGATGTTCGTCGGAGGGGTGCGTCGAGAGGAACTCGGGCGGCGCCTTGCCGGCTGAGTTCTGCGACATGCGCTGCCAGAATTCGATCGACTGGCGCGGGTCGTAACCGGCACGCGCCATATAGATGAGGCCGATGCGGTCGGCTTCGAGTTCGTGATCGCGTCCCCAGGGCAGGAAGGCGAAGACGTTGACCGCGGTGCCGATCAGCTCCTGGTATTGCGCCGCCTCCTTCCATTGCGTCGAGGCGACGCCGAGCAGGACATCGACGCCCTGTTGACTCGACATGCGCTCGGTGCCGTGGCGCGCGATCGCATGCGCGATCTCGTGAGCGAGCACGACCGCGAGTCCGGTTTCATCCTGAGTGAGCGGCAGGATGCCGGTGTACACCGCGATCTTCCCGCCGGGCATGCACCAGGCGTTGGCCGTCTTCGGATCGTCGATCACGTGCGCTTCCCACTGGAAACCCGGATCGTCGGCGACCTTCGCGAGCCGTTGCACGACGCGCTGGACCATGTCGAAGTTGGCGCCGCTGTCGGCGAGCTTTTCGGTCTTCAGCACTTCGGCGTAGGCTTGCGTGCCAAGCTCCTTGTCCTGATCGACGCTGAACATGTTGAACTGCTTGCGGCCAGTCACGGCGACAGTCTGGCAGGAGTCAAAGGAGCTCGAGAGCAACAGCGCGAGCATCAGGGCTGCGATCGAGCGCTTGCCACGCTGAATTTTCGAGTCTCCAAGAGTTTGTCCGCGCATGATGATCGATGTCCTGTGTGCGAAAGCAGAGTCAGCCGAAGGACGCCGCGGATGGCGGCGTCGCTGAGTATGGGATACCGTTGCGCTTGGCAGGAGCCGACAGAAACATGGAACTTGCGGTCGCGAAGGGACGTCTGCGCCGGCCCAGCCTCGGAATGCCCGCCAGGTCGCCGCGGCACTGAGTCTCTGCGACTCCCGGGTGGCGCGCGCGGCTAGGGGCCGCTGCTACGCGAGCCTCGCAGAGCTTCCCGCAGCTCCCGTGGCCCTGCTGCGGAGTGGTTCGGAACACCTCCCCGACGGCCGCCACAACCTTTGCCTCCAGCGACGTATCGACGAGGAAACGTTCCCCACTCGCGACGCGATCGAGCGTTTCGATTTCACCCGCTGACGGAGCGTGCTCTGCTCGGCGGAGAGGAATTGCCGGCCACCCTCGGATCAGATCGAGGAGCAGGACGTCAGGCGGACTTGGCCTCGTAGATCGTTTTTGCGCTCGCGGCGAAGGCCGGCGAAAAAACCTGCTCGCGCCAATCGGAGCGATAGCCCTCGCGCCTGCGCGAGAACTCGGCGTCCAGCAGCTCGAATCCTTTCACTTCCTCGTGGACCATGATCACCCTCGTGTTTTCCGGCGTGCCGCGTTCGATGTCGAAGCACACGAGATCCGTGTTCAGGAGATCGCGTTTGTAGGCGACGATGCGGTTGATCTCGGTCCATGCGACTTCGCAGATCAACTTGTCGGCGTGCATCAAGCGAAATCCCGTCGGACCGAGAACCACAGCCTCGGGTTGCCGTTTGGAGCGCACGCGCGGAAACAAATTGAAGTACCAGGCCAGCATCGGAGTTCCCCAGGTTACCCGCGGCGGAAATCCGGTGCTTGCCTCTTCGCGCGGCGTCGAGTGGGATGGCGCCATGCTTCAGAAAATCGTCCTCGCTTCGAAGCTCGCCCAGTTTTCAGAGACATGGTCGCCGCGCATCGTCGGCGCGGTCAACGATTGCGAGGTCAAGCTGGCAAAGCTGCACGGCGAGTTCATCTGGCATCAACACGAGCACGAGGACGAACTTTTTCTCGTCATCGAGGGCCGCCTGACCATGGAGTTGCGCGACGGTGCGGTCGTGCTCGAACCTGGCGAACTTCTGATCGTGCCGCGCGGCGTCGAGCACCGACCTGTGGCCGTGGAACCTTGCAGCGTGCTGCTCTTCGAACCCGCGGGCACGCTCAACACCGGCAATGTGCTCGGCGAGCGCAGCGTTTTGCGGCCTGAGCGGATCTGACCGGCGTCGATTTCCGGCAAATTGCGTGAACCTGCGCGGCTCGCCGCTCGACTCTTGTCGCACGGCCCCACTGGACCACTGAGCCATGCGCGAACCCGATCCCAAGTCACTCGAGCGCGAACTGCTCGCCCTGCGCTGCCGCCGCGGGGAGCGCGCGGCCTGGGAAGAACTCGTCGGCGCCTTCGAACGCCCGCTGTTCTACTACGTGCGGCGGATGGTGCGCGGATCCGATGAAGCCTGGGTCGTGCTGCAGGAAACTTGGGTGCGCGTGTTCTCCTCTCTCGCCACGCTCGAGGATCCCGCCCGACTGGCACCGTGGTTGTACGCAGTGGCGCGCAATACGCTCAAGCAGCACGTCGCGGAATTGGCGAACGAACGTCAGGTGCCGACGGACCTCGCCGACGTGCAAGATCCGCTCACGCTTGATTCCGCTGAGCACGATCCCGAACGCGTCCACGCCGCTCTGGCCGAACTTCCGCTGCTGCAGCGCGAAGTCATCGTGCTCTTTTTCCTCGACGATCTTTCATTGCAGGCGATCGCCGAAGTCTTGAACGTCCCCGTCGGAACGGTGAAGTCGCGCCTGCATCACGCGCGCCGTTCGCTGCATGAAATCCTTTCCAGAATCGAGGCTCGCCATGAACGCTGAATTGCCGTCGCAACGTGAACGTCTGTTGGAGCTCGATCCGCTCGGCGGTCCCGCTCGTGCCGGTTACGAGCGCGCGCTCGCTGAACTCTTCGAGCGCCGACTCGGCCGCTTCGAACGCCTGCGCTACGTCCTGCTCGCCGCGGCCGGCGCGATCGGAGCGCTCGCGCTGGGCAGTCTCGCGCTCAGCGAACCGGCGACGACTCCGCTGGCGACGCGCGTGGTGCTCGGCGTGCTCGCCGCCATGGGAGCGACATGGTTCGCACTCGCCGCGCGTCTGGTGCGTCGAGGCAGCGTGCATCTGATCGCCGATCGCGCGCGAATCGCTGGAATCGTGCTGTTTTTCGCACTCCTGCAATGCGGCTTCTTCGGCTGGCTTGCGTTCAAGAAACCCGGCTCGATTTTGGGCCTCTACGTCGGGCTCGCCGGACTCGTGATCGCGGCCGTCATTTTCCTCGTGCAGCGCGTGCGCGAAAGCGAATTGCGCACTCGCGAAGCGATCCTGCGCGCAATGCTCGGACGCTAGCGCGTCCGATCATTTCGCCGCGTGCGCCTCGGCGCGGCGCTTGATGATCCGCAAGATGTACTGCTGCGTGTCGCTCATGATGAAATCGGTCCACAGACCCGCGTAGCCATTGAACGTCGTCGACAGGCGATGCTCGCTCGAGAGGTGCAGCACGACGCCGCCTGCGGGTCGCGGCTCGATCGAATACGCGCCGCTCAAGACGTCGAAGTACGGCCCGCCGACAGTGACGTGCTGATCGAGCGCCTTGGCCGGAATCGTGTTCGGATCGGAGTGAATCGAAAACTCGAGCTGCTCGTTTTCGCGCCAGAGCGTGACTTGCTCGATGAACAGCACGCCGCGCTCGAACGTCGCATGTCGCAGCGAGCCGACGCCCGTGCCGCTGAGTGTGGCCGCGATCGGCCGCGGGAATCCGATCAGGTGCGAAAGGGCGAAGGAGTGTTCGTCCGGCTGGATCGTCGGAACGCTCGCGATTTCGCGCCAGACAGCGGCGGGATCGGCTTCGACGACGATGCTCGTCGCGACCTGATGTTGCTGTGCGTCGTGCGGGATCGCGCGCTCGAGCGGAGCGGCGATCAGCGGCAAGAGAATCACGGCGCCGACGATGGGTCCCCGTGCGGCGTCTTGCTTCATTCGCAGCAGAGTCCAGGCCACCAAGCCTCCCGACATCGAAAGCAACGCGAAAAGCGGCAACCACAGGATGATGCAGATCAAACCCTCCCACGCGAACGCCAGTGCAATGAGCAGCGCCGCAAGTGCCGGCAGCAATGGAAAGAATATCGCGCGCCCGACACTGGTCACGCGCCCGAGATAGGTGGCGAGGAAGCCGATCGAAAACGGCACGACGAAAATGAACGCCACGCTCATCACGGCGAACATGCTCCCGAACCAACTCTTGGACGGATTGTCCGCGAGGCCGAAGAAAAGCCGCGCGCACAGTCCATAGCCCAAAGCCACGACGGCCGAAGAGCACCACACTCGCCGACGAATCGACACTTCCAGGGGAGTCAGCTCGGACATCATTCCATTGAGACTAGCCGGGCCGGAAACCTGGCGCCACGCAAGGCTTCGAAGCCGACGATCTTGTAGACTCGCTCGGGTTCGGACCTGGCGTCCGAAAGTTCACTCCAGACTCCGCACAGCGCAGCTATCAACGAAGCATCTGCATGAAGACAACTCTGTTCTCCCTGATCCTGGCTGGTTCCCTGTCGAGCATCGCCCTGCAGAATCCCGCCAAGGAAGCCCCGCCGAGCGCGCCGAAGGAAACCACCGTCGTCAAGACTGCCGATGTCAAATGGGGCGACCATCCCTTCGTGCAGGGCGCGAAGTTGGCGGTGCAGAGCGGCGATCCGGCAAAAGGCAGCGCCGTGCTGCTGATGAAGTTCCCAAAAGGCATGACCATTCCCGCCCACTGGCACACTGCGGCCGAGACGGTCACGATCGTTTCCGGCATCGCATTGCTCGGCAACGGCGAGACCGTGGACGCCGCGAAGGGAATCGAGGTCGGCCCTGGCAGCTACGCGGTCATTCCCGGCAAGAACCCGCACTGGGCGATCGCGAAAGAGGAACTCGTGTTCTCGGTCACGCTCGACAAGGCGGTTGACTTCCACCTCTGCGGCGAAAAAAAGTAGTCGTGTGTTGACGACCTGAGGCTTCGCGCCAGTCACCCCGAGGTTCGATGATGAGCAACGGCAACGATCGCGAAGCGAATTGGATCTCCAACGTCTATCAGCCCGGCGTGCGGCAATTCACGTTGCGCGCCGTGTTGGTCGGCATGTTGATCGGCGTCGTGATGTGCCTGTCGAACCTGTACGTCTTCTTCAAGACGGGCTGGTCGATGGGCGTGACGATCACCGCTTCGATTCTCGCATTCAGCACGTTTCGCCTGCTGGAGGCGCTGCGCGTGACCAAGACGCCGCTCAGTGCGTTGGAGAACAACGTGCTGACCACCGTGGCCTCGGGCGCGGGCTATATGACAGGCGGCGGCAACATGGCAGCGCTCGGCGCGTTGCTCATGGTGACGGCGGTCCGGCCGCCGACGCTGCCTTTGGTCGCATGGTTCGCCTTGATCGCGGCGCTGGGCGTGTTCGTGGCGATCCCGATCAAGCGCCAGTTGATCAATCAGGAGGAACTCGCTTTCCCGACGGGCACGGCAACGGCGGAGACGATTCGTTCGATCCACTCTGTCGGCGCGCAGGCCGGCGAGGGAGCGAAGCAAGCCAAGGCGCTGCTCTTCAGCGGATTGTTCGCGGCGATCCTGAGTTGGTTCCGCGAAGCGAAGCTCGTCTGGATGTTGCCGTTCAACGTGCCGCCGGCGATTGCGCTGCCCTTCACCGTCGCCGGGCGTGCGGCGGCAGATTGGACGCTGGCGCTGAAGACCGAAGTCGTGCTGGTCGGAGCGGGCGCGTTGATGAGTTTCCGGACGACGTGGTCGTTGTTGCTCGGAGGCGTGTTGACCTACGGCGTGCTCGCGCCCTCGCTGTTCGAACGCGGCTTGATCAGTACGGTCAGCTACAAGGCGATTGTCGGTTGGACCGTGTGGCCCGGCGCTTCGTTGCTCGTCGCGGCCGGATTGACTTCGTTCGCGCTCGACTGGCGCAGCATCGCGCGCTCCTTCTCAGGTCTTGCACGCATTTTTCGCCGGCGCGGCAGCCACGAAGTCGAGCCGGAGATCGAAAGGATCGAATGTCCGTCGTGGTGGTTTCCAGCGGGATTTCTGCTGCTTTCGCCGCTAGTCGTGATCTTGATGGTCGTCTTGTTCCAGATCCCCTTCTGGGCCGGACTGATCGCACTTCCGCTGGCGGTGATCATGGGTTTCGTGGCCGCGCGCGTGACCGGCGAGACCGACGTGACGCCGACGAAAGCGCTCGGCCCGGTGACGCAACTTGTCTTCGGCGTGATCACGCCCGGCAATCTTTCGGGCAACATCATGTCCGCAAACGTGACTGGCGGCGTGGGTTTGCACGCGGCCGATCTGTTGACGACGTTGAAGACCGGCTGGCTGCTCGGCGGCAATCCGCGCGCGCAGTTCTACGGACAATTGTTCGGCGTGGTTGTCGGCGCGCTCGTGATCGTGCCGGCGCTCGGCCTGTTGATTCCCGATCCACAACTGCTCGGATCGGAAACCTGGCCCGCGCCGTCGTGCGTGGTCTGGGCCGGCGTGACGGAAGCCTTCGCGCACGGACTCGGCGCGCTCGGAGCCCAGGCGCGAATCGCGATCGGAGTCGGGTTGGCGCTGGGCGTCGTGCTGACACTTGCCGAGCGATTCTCGTCCGCGCGCGTCAAGGCATTCGTTCCCTCGCCTTCAGGCCTGGGACTTTCGATGGTCATCCCGGGCTCCAACGTGATCGCGATGTTCCTCGGCGGGCTTGGCGCCGAGGGCCTGCGCCGCTGGCGACCGCTTTTCGC
>JAYUUV010000303.1:0-9335 GCA_043754695.1 Planctomycetota bacterium | reverse complement strand
ACCTTGTGCACGCCGGCGGCTTCGAGACCGTCGAGGCGCACGAGGTAGGAGATGTCGAAAGTCATTTCCAGCGGATCGACGATCTGGAACAGGATCGGTTCGTGTCCGGCGTAGCTCAGTCGGCGCAGGCCTTCGACGATCTTGTCGGGCTCGTCGAAGAAGTCCGAGAAGATCGCGATGATGCCCTTGCGGCGCAAGCGGCCGTTCAGCCAGAAAAGCACGTCGCCGATTTTCGTCTTGCCGCTGGGTGTGTAGCTCTCGAGCGCGGAGATGATGTCGCGCTCCTGCTCCATGCCGGTCTTCGGCGGGACCTTCTTGCGCTCCGCTTCGTCGAAGAGCACCAGGCCCGCCGTGTCGCGCGCCTGCAGCACGAGATGCGCGAGCGCGGCCGCGCACCAGCGCGCGTACTCGAACTTGGTCCAGGCGAGCGAACCGAAGGCCATCGACTCGGAGCCGTCGACGAGAATGTGGCAGTCGAGCGAAGTCTCTTCGTCGAACTCCTTGATCACCAGCCGGTCCGAACGGCCGAAGACCTTCCAGTCGATGCGCCGCAGCTCGTCGCCCGGCACGTATTCGCGATGCTGGGCGAACTCGGCCGAGTTTCCGCGCAAAGGCGAGCGGTGCTGACCGGCCATGTATCCGTCGACGACGGTGCGCGCGACGAGCGAGAGGCCCGCCAGCTGATCGAGAACGGCGGGATCGAGGGAACCTGCCATGGACAGAGCTTGTGCGCGCTAGCCCTGTTGGCCGGGACGCACGCCCGGCAATCCGGCCCCGACGCCCGCGGAGGGATCGACCTCTTTCAGCAGCCGATCGACGATGTGATCGGCGGTCATGCCCTCCGCGGAGGCGGAGAAATTCGTGACGATGCGGTGGCGCATCACCGGGCGCACGACAGCGCGCACGTCTTCGATCGAAGCGTGGCTGCGGCCGTGCAGCGCGGCGTGGGCCTTGGCGCCGAGGATCAAGAATTGTCCGGCGCGCGGGCCGGCGCCCCAGGTGACCCACTCGCGCAGGAAGGGCACTTGCTCGCTCGAGCCCACGCGCGTGCCGCGGGTCAGCGCGAGCACATAATCGAAGACGTGATCGGCGACCGGCACGCCGCGCACGATGCGCTGCAGCTCGATCAATTCCTCGCTGCCGAGCACCTTGCTCGGTTCACCCTGGGCTCCGCCCGTGGTGCGGCGCAGGATCTCGCGCTCTTCGTCGCGCGAGGGATAGTCGACGCGAATCATGAACATGAAACGGTCGAGCTGGGCTTCGGGCAGCGGATAGGTGCCTTCCTGCTCGATCGGATTCTGCGTGGCGAGCACGAAGAAGGGATTGGGCAGCGGGTGGCGACGGCCGCCCACGGTGACCTGGCCTTCGACCATCGACTCGAGCAGCGCCGCCTGAGTCTTCGGTGGCGTGCGGTTGATTTCGTCGGCGAGCACGACGTTCGCGAACAGTGGTCCCGCGGCGAAGCGGAAGGTGCGCTCGTTGGTCGCCGGATCGACGTGCAAGAGGTCGGTGCCGGTGATGTCGCCCGGCATCAGGTCGGGCGTGAACTGGATGCGGTTGAAGGAGAGGTCGAGCGTCTTGGCCAGGCTCGAGATGAGCAGCGTCTTGGCCAGGCCGGGCACCCCGACGAGCAGGCAGTGGCCGCGGGTCAAGACGCCGATCAGCAGCTGGTCGATGACTTCTTCCTGGCCGACGATCGCGTGGTGCAGCTCCACTTTCATGCGTGCGTGGGCGTCGCGCAGTCGCTGCATGGCGGGGTCCGACATGACGGTTCTTCTCTTGAGGGCTCTGGTGGCCTGGGGGTACTGGGTAGCGCGTCAGCCCGCTTGGACGAGCGAAACGGCGCCGGACTTTCCTGTCGTGTTCGAACTTAGCACTGTCGGAGTCTGGAGCGTGATTTCCTACAGGAGTTTCACGGAGCCTAGCCGGATCCTGAGTCCGGGAGCACGCCCGCGAACTGCAAGGTCCTGGTCCGAACAGGAACAACTTGACATGTCGGCCGCGGGATCGATTGGATCGGGTGCTTCCAGAGCCGGGGTGCCCTGCGCTGGAATCCCGTGGCCGAGCCGCGGGTCGAGAGTGGCGTCGAGGCCGGCGGGTTCGATCGACCGGCCTCGCCGCGACGGCGCCTCCCTTGCGGGCCGCTTCCGGCCGAGACGCCGCCTAGACCTGCCGACGGCAGTTGCCGGCGTGCCGGCGGCTTCGGGCGGGCTCCGCAACCGCTTCCAGAAACCTCGGGGAGCGGGCCCTCGAGCCCTTGCGCGGAGCGCGCCCGAACAGGTCAGCGGTCGGCCAGCGCGGCAGCGACCAGCGGCTTCAACGCTTCGGCGATCAGTTGGTGTCCGCGCAGATTGATGTGGAAGTCCACCAGCCAGTAGGGCGGTTCCTTTTCGCGCTCGAAGATCGGTCGCATGTCGAGCAACGGCAGGCCCGCCGCCTGCAGACCCTCCAGGAAACTCGCGCCCATGCGCCGATTGATGCCCATGTCCTCGTCGCTCAGTTCCAGCGCGGCGCGTGTGTCGCTGGCGCGCTTGGGCAAGGCGTCCCAATGAAAATCGAAGGGCGCGGGGACGAAGACCACGATCAGTTTCGCGCCGTGGCTCAGGGCCACAGCGCGCATCTGCAAGCACAGCTCGATCCCAGAGTCCACCATGCGCTGTTGTTCATGGGGCCAGGCGCGAAACGTGTCGATGGCGTTGAGACCCTGGCCCATGGCGGCGTTGGAAATCTCCAGCGCGGCAGTGCGGCGCTCCTGCTCGCGCTCGTTCATGTCGTCCCAGGGCCGATTCTTGAACTGGAAATCGAGCGGCAGCAGCTCCGCGAAATCGTTGCCGCCGAAAACACCGATCACGAACACCTGCGGCTTGAAACTTCTCAGTCGCAGCAGCGTGCCAAAGTAGTTGTAGAACGAGTATCCGCCGAGCGCGGCGTTCAGCACCTCGACCGTCTTGCCCGCATGCTCGCGCGCGAGCTGCGCTTCGAGCAGATTCGCAAAAGTTTCTTCGTCGTTGCACAGCCCGCAGCTGTGACTGTCGCCCGCGACCAGCACGCGCCAGGCGCGCGGCGGATCGTCGAGTTCGTGATCTTCGCGACAGCCCAGACTGTTCGTTTTCCAGCGGTATTTGCCGTCGGGGTGCGCGCGCCGCGAAACCACTTCGTCGAGGTTGCCCGCGTCGCGCATGTAGCTCCAGGGATCGAAGACCATGCGCTTGTTGCTGCGCACGAAGAAGTAGCGGTCGGCCTCGTCTTCGCTCAGGTAGTAGCGCCACTCCTGGGGCGTCGCCGGATCCAGCGAGCCCGCGCCGTTGGCGGCTTGTCCAGGTCCGCGCTGCGCGAGACTTCCGACCGGTTGCTCGAGCCGCTGGACGCGCACGCTTTCAGTTTCCCGATTCTTCAGCCACGGCCACAGCGCGGCGAAGATCAGCGCGGCGACCAGCGTGGAGGCGCTGAGCGCAAGCCAGCGGGCGCGACGACGATCCATGCGCGAAACGATTGACGTGGGGGGGACGTTGGAACGGAGTTGGTGCGTGGGGCCGCGAGGGACGTTAACACCCTGGCGGCCAGGCTGACTACCGACAGATCATTTGTCTGCCTGCGCCCAATGAAGTGCGCCCGCGATCTGCCGAGCAGATCGCGGGCGCGTGCCTGCGGTTAGCCGCAGGGCCCTGCCGTCAGACGTTCACTGACAGATCGTGAACTGCAGACCGTTGGTCAGCGTCACGTTGTTGGGCGCCGGGAAGCCCTGGTCGCGGCCCCAGAACTGCGCGTTCACGACCTGACCGGGATTCGACAGCGCCGGCAGCGGCGTGCCGCCGAGTGCGCCTGACGCGAAGGCGCTGAAGTCGATCTGGTACACACCGCTGCAGTCGTTGGCCGGCGCGGGATTGCCGCCGGAATTCAAGGGCGTGGTGCGCTTGAGCGGCGTCGCCACGCACAGGGTTCCACCCGAGAACGGCGCGTTGTTCTGGCCGTTCACGCTGTAGAGCATCAAACCCGGCTTGCCGTTGCGCACGTTCGAACCGCTGATCACGTAGCCCGAGGGCTGACCCGCTTTCGGCGTGCCGACGAATCCAATCGTGGGCGTGCAGCCCAGTGAGTTGACTTTCGCCACGCAGTAGGTCGAGCCAGGATTCGGTTGCACGTAGTAAGGGCCGGCGTGGAACTGGTTCTGGCTGTTGCCCGCGTTGTCGACCGGGGTGATGTGGAAGTACCACGGCAGCGGGGACGACGCGAGTTGCGTGACGACACTGGTCACCACTCCCAAGTTCAACGGACCGAGCGGCAGCGTGATCGGCGAGTGGTCCCAGACGTAGCGATAGCCCGCCATGCCCGAACCACCGCCGTCGGCCGTCGGATCCCAGCTCATCGCGACCATGTCGTTGCACGACGCGACTCCGACGCTGTGACTCGTCGAGACCAGGCCCGTGACGTAGTTGGGCTGGATCAGGTCGATGTTGAACGGTCCGACGTTGGCGTAACTGGGCGTCCAGTTGCCCGAGCGGTCCACTGTCCTGATGTTGAAGTGGTACTGACCGCTGGCGGCAAGCACCTCGTTGTACGAAGTCACCGCGTTGATGTCCTTGATGGCGCTCGGGGTGCCGGGGCCCGCGTTCGAAGTGAAGATCCCGTAGCCGTCGACGCCCGAGAGGTTGTCGCTGGCCGCGGTCCAGGTGTACGTGATATTGGGATTGTTGTCCCACACGTTGACGACGTGCGTCGACGAACCGAGGTTCGTGACCAGACCTGGCGCCGTGCCGTCCACCGTGACATTGACTGCATCGATCACGTCGGTCGCATTGTCCGAGCGCGCCTGAACTGAGAAGTTCTTGACGCCTTCCGAGGCCCAGCGCGTCGTCCATTTCGCCAGACGTGTCGAGTTCACGTACGTGTTCCCCAGCACGATGTCGCGGCCCGCGTGGGCATTGTTCAATAGGTCCGTGATGGCACCGTCCTTGAGCGTCGTCGTCGCTGCTTGCAGCACGTCGCCGGTCGAGCTCGAATCGAGGAACACTGCCGACGCGACGAATTCGGGATTGTGATAGCTGGCATTGATATCGACGTCGTCGTTCGGCTGGACGTAGCTATCGGATGCCGTGATCGTGAAAGTCGGCGTGGGAGTCGTGTCGGCGTAGATGACCTGAACCGCCAGACCCATGTGCACGGTGTTGGTCACGCTCTGCGGCCAGATCTTGATCCGCCAGGTGCCCACCGGCGGATTGTCGACGTAGCGGATCTCGCTGTTGTCGATGTTGCTCTGCTGCGCGATGTATTCGCCCGTGTTGCCGGCGACCGTGATCGGCGGCGAATCGAGGTACAGGTCGAAGTCGTTGACCAGCGCCTGCGAGGCGCCTGCGGAAGCCGCGATCTCGTGGTAGACCATCGCTGCCACGACGCGCGTGGCTCCGGCGCTGATCGGAATGTCGGCGTAGACGTATCCGCCCGTGCTGAGGTTCCAGCCGTAGACGTACAGGGCCAGGTTCGAGTTCGTGAACATGGCGCGATACGCATCCGCGCGACCTGCCCCGTAGGAATCCAGGTGCGTGCTTGTCGGAGTGGTGAGCTGCTGGTTGTTCTTGGACGTGGCTGTGGCCATCAAGACCGCACTCAGCGTCGCCGGGTTGTAACGGTAGAACGAGTTCTGGTCGAGCAACTCAGCTGCCAGTCCGGTGATGTGCGGCGCGGCCATGCTCGTTCCCGACTTGTTCGTGTAGAGCGTGTTCGTTCCGGCATCGACGGAGAGGATCGAATTGCCGGGAGCACAAATGCCCGGCTTCCAGCGGCCATCGGCGCACGGGCCGCGGCTGGAGGAAGGCACGATCTCGCCTGGATAGAGCCCCGGCGAAAACGACCAGTTGGCGACCGAGCCGACGGTCAGCACGTTCTTGGTCGTCGCGTGCTGCGTAAGCGTGTCCGGATTCGGCCCGTCGTTGCCGGCCGAGAAGACATGCAGTTGGTCGTAGACGTAGACGTCGTTGTCGAGCGAGCGCGGATCCGCCTCCGTGCCGAACCAGCCGCCCGTCGCGGTGCTGCCCCACGAGTTGTTGATCACGTGAGGTCTGGCGGTGATGTTGCCGCTGCCGTCGGTGTAGGCGGCGTGCGTGTAGCCGTTCACCGTCGTTTGCGAAGCGCCGCCGTCCCCGCAGAAGTCGTCAAAGATCTTGACATTGCAGTGGCGCCCAGTGACGGCCCAACCGAGGCCCTTGGCCGCGCCGGCATAGCTGGCATTGCCCGCGCCGTCTCCCATGACCGTGCCGCCGACGTGGCTGCCGTGGCTGCAGAGGTCGACCGTCACGCCATTGACCGAACCTGACAGGTTCGCGCCGCGCCAGTAGTAGCCGTCCAGCCCGTTGTGCGAGTAGTCCATGCCGGAGTCGACCTGGCCGGCGACGACCACACTGTTCGTCCCACCGTTGTAGGAAAGACGTGTGCGATCCGCGGCGATCATCGGCATCGATTCGTCATGATTCAATTCACGCGGCCCATTCGGTTCGACGAATTGGACGAAGTCGAGTGCCGCGAGCGCCTCGAGTTGCTCGGGATGAATGCGCGCGCGGAATGCGCGGATCTCCTCGTGCCACGACACGACCTCGACTCCGAGTTGTTCGAGCGCGCGCTGCTGCCAGCCGTTGCTGATCCACTCCTGCACCGGCGGAGCATTGCCGACGACACTGATTCCATCCGGGCCGCCCTCCTCGACGATTCCTACGCCCTTGGATGTCGAGTCGGAGTTCAGGTCCGACTCGAAGACATTGATGTAGACAGAGGAGCCTTCCCCGGGCGCGCTGGTCAGGAAGTGGGCCGCCAAGCGCGGGTGGAACTTCTGCAACGGCGTTTGCACGCCCAGCCAGCGCAGCGCGGGATAAGCGGCGACCTGGTCAATGGCGGCGGGATTGAGCGCGATCTTCAGGCAGTAGAAGGGGTGGAAGCCGATCACGCGCGCGCCGAGGCTTTCGAGTTCCTGGATGCGCTGGGGTGTGATGCGCTTTTGGAACATCGCGAAGGCGTAGGTCTCCTGGGTCGGGCGGCCGTCGCCGTAGAACGACTGCGCCTGCGAGACGAGCAGCGGGTCGATGCTCTCGCCCGGAGCGGGGTAGCGCTTGCCGCCGGCGAAGCCGAGGAAGAAGGGATCGCCGCTGGCCGGCGATTCGATCACGTCGCCGGCGTCGTCGGCGCGGACGCGGGCCGCGATCGGCAGCGGGATCGAGTCATCCTGACTGGTGATCGGCACGAGCGTGGACGCTCCCAGGATCGGAGCACCGACCGGCTCTTCCGCGAGCGGATCGGCGGGCACGATCTTGGGTGTGGCGACCAGCGCGGCCGGCGTGGCTTTCGGATCGACCGCCGCTGTGCGTTCTTGTGCGCTGACCAGGGAGGCCGAAACCAGCAGTGCGAAGCCGACTTGCAGGATGGATAGGGGGATTTCGCGGGAACAGGAGTGCGTGATTCTCGGGGGGGGCATGGCAGGGTGGTGGTTGGGGCGGATGGAGGACTCGAGCGTGACTCGCGGAAACCCGCGACGGCACGGCGGGTGGCCGCCGCCGGCCCGCAGGCCTTTCCATCCAGGAGCCCAGCACCCCGTTACAGGCGCGTTTGGAATTCGGCCGGAATCCTCCGCCCGCTCCTTTGGCGGTTCCTTTGCGGAGGACTCCACGACGCTGCCGGAAGCGTCGTCCAGCAGACGTGTGCCGCGGCCTTCGCGCCGCTCGGCAAGGGTGTTCGTTCGCGGGCGCAACCATCGCTTTGGCCCCGGTTCAGCGCCACGGGGCAGGCCCGCGCGGCTCGAATTCAGAAGTCCGCGCCTCGCAAGGGCGATCAGGCCCGTGATCCCCGCGCACTCCTTTTCGAGCGATGCCCTCGGGCCTCAGGCACGCGCAGCTCAAAAGAGATCGGGGCCGGCTACCTTGAAGGCAGCCGGCCCCGAAAACGAATCAGGCGTGACCGTCAACGATCAAGTTGACAGGTCCACCCCAATCACGGCCCGACCGTCCATTCAAGGCCGTCCGAAAGGGTCGTGTTGTTCGGCGCAGCGAAGCCATTGTCGCGACCCCAGCACTGCGCGTCGATCACCGTGCCGACTGCAACCAGGAACGGAGCCGGCGTTCCGCCAAGAGCGCCCACTGCGAACGCGTTCATGTCGATCGAGTACACGCCCGAGCAGTCGTTCGGAGGAGCATTGCCGCCCGAGTTGAGCGCGATGGAGCGCTTGATCGGCGTGTTGACGCAGCGCAGACCACCCTGGAACGGCGCGGCGGCTTGACCGGAGTTCGTGTAGAGCAGGAGGCCCGGCTTGTTGTTGATCACGTTCGAACCCGTGACCGTGAATCCAGAGCCCGTCGTGGCGCTCGGGGAACCAGTGCCGCCAATCGTCGGCGTGCAGCCCAGCGAGTTGAGTTTCGCCGTGCAGTACACCACCGGGCCGGCCTGGCAGTTGTAGCGGATGATGCCGTTCCACACGCGAGGCGTGAAGGGCGTGCCGGTAAACGGAACGTTGAGCGCTGCGCCGAGTGAAAGGGTGAGATCCGCGTTGGAGTAGAACTGGTTCGCCCCGGTGCCGTTCGTGTAGGAGTTCGCCGCTCCGTTGAGCACGATCGCGACTCCGGAGATTCCCGGCGGGACGAGGACGTCGGTGACGTCGACGATCGTCGTGAGGTTCAAGCCCAGGACCGTGCCACTACCGGAGGTGATCAGGGTCCAGCCCGCGTTGGTCGTGTTTCCAACGTACGTGCCCGGCCGCGTGTACACATCCATCGTGAAGTTTGCATTCGTCGTGCCGCTGTTGATTCCGATCTCACCAATGGTGATGCCGGATGCGTTCAGCACGTTCATGTCGAAGAACACCTGACCGCCGACAGCTCCGCCGTTGTTGCTCGCAAAAAGAGTCTGAAGCGAAGAGCACGGAATCGGCGGAGCCGGGAAGCTGAAGGTCTGCATGGCCGTGTAGGGCCCGGGACCGGTGGCGTTGTCGCCGCGAACGCGCCAACTGTGCACGCCCTGCGCGCCGGCGAACGAGAACGATGTCGTGGCGACATTCGTGGGAATTCCGTCGACTTCCACGTCGTACGAGGTGGCACAGCCTGCCGCGGTCCATTGCAGGTTCACGGGGCTCGGAATCGTTGCGCCGTTGCCGGGGAACGTCAGTGTCGGCGCACTCGGCACGGGCAGACCCGGCGCATTGCCCCAGCACAATTCCCAGTCCGTCAAGTTGCCGAGGTCACCGCCGACCCAGTCGTACGCGCGCAGCGTCCAAGTTCCCGGAAGGGCGGGGATCGAGTTCAGCGCCACGTTGAAGATGCCGTTCGTGCCCGACGGCCAATTGCCGAAGAACTGGTCGTACG
>JAYUUV010000302.1:0-11742 GCA_043754695.1 Planctomycetota bacterium | reverse complement strand
CGCGGAAGTACGCGATTCCTGGGTGAGCTTGGAGATTGCGATGGCGATGGCATCACGGATTTTCTTTGCGAGCGCGCTTCGCAATTCAAGCTCGATGCTGCAGCCTATTCAGGCCGCGACGGCGTGTTGATAGCTGGGCGAACGATCGAAGGCGCGGTGCAGCTCCTTCCCGTTGATTTCAACGACGATGGATTCCGCGACTATGTGGTCGCCCCGAAAGCGGAGAGCCTCGAGCTCATCGTGCGCTCAGGTAGCGACGGTGCCGAATTATTCTCGGTTCCGATGCGCCGGGATCATGGCCACGGGAGCGGCACATTCCAATGCACGGCGGCGGACGTGAATTTCGATGGCACTCCGGAACTGATCGTCAAGAGTGCGGACACGATGAACAGCAGCGGAAGGATTGAACTGTTCGATGGCCTCGACCATCGGCTCCTGGCCAACGTGATTGGGGATGCAGCCGAGAATTCCGGGGACCGCTGGATCCACTTTCAATTGGTGACCGTGGACAGTTCGAGCAAGCCTGCCGGCCCCAACCTGATCGTGGCTGGTGGACCCACGCCCCTCGGTCGCTTGCAGGCCTACGCGCTTCCCTCAATGCCATGGATCTGGCAGATAGAGAGCGCCTACGAAGAGAACTGCGAGATTTCCGCGTGGAGCGATGTCGATCGCGACGCTGTACCCGAAATTCTGTCGGGCTTCACGTACTTCACTCCCAGCGACATTATGGGCAACGACTGGCCGGGCGGTGTCCACGTGATTTCCGGAAAAACGGGTGCCATCCTGAAAGTGATCGGCGAGTCGGATTATCCCGAGATCAGTTTCAAGGAGTACGAACGGCAGGCGCAGCTGCGAAGCGAGGAACGAAAGTGACCTTGATTTCGAGTCCGGCGAAGTGGATCGGTGAAGTGCCCTGCATACGCGGAAGATGCGCAGCGTCATGAATCCTTCGCAGAAACGTCCGAGTCTGTCCGCGCATGTACTGCGCTTCGTGGCAATCGTAGTCGCCTCTGTCGCGGGTTCGGTGAGTTGCTGGCTTTGGGTTTCCTTGCTGCTCGCGCTGGTAGTGCGCGACGTCGATTTGACCGGTCCCGCGCCAATCGAACGTTGGGATCGCATTGTCTGGTTCGTCGGCAGTCCCATGCCCTGGGTCCTGGGAGCCAAGATCGGACTCTGCTTTGCGCTGCCTGCCGTCTTCTGCTTCTGGTCTCGCCGCCTGCTGCCCGCATTGAGCTTCGTTCTCGCCGTGAGCTACGCCGTCTCCGCCGGAATGATCGGACTCGCCTTCGGCGGCGCAGGGCTTCCGCTTCTGGTGGCGTCCGTCCCGCTCACTGCACTGGCCACTTTTTGCGCGCTCGTGTTCGTCCGCTTCGTTCCGCTTCGGTACTGGACGCACATACCGCCACCGCAAGTGCTGGTGTTTTGAACCGACCGCGAGTGCCGGCTCGGCCTCGGAATGCGCTGCGCCGTTGGGCAGCCGACGGCCGACTGGGAGCAGCTTCGAGCGGTGGCAGACCGTGAGCCACGATGACCGTGGCAGTCTCGGAATCGAGTGTTTCGCGTCCCAGTTGCGCGCGCTATCCTCGGCGCCCAGCAATGCCCTCGAGCAACAGATTGTGCCTTGACGCGGACAAGCGAATTCGCGGCCTCGCGCGTTCGATGTTTTGCGGGATCGCATGGGGCTTCATGTGGTTACTGCTCGTGAGTGACGCTCGTGCGGCGCAAGAGGATGCGCCTGCCCCAATCGCCGCGGCGACTGACTACGACACGCTGCTGCGCACGCAGGCCTTCTTCAAGAAGATCGTCTGGACGACCGACACGAGCTTCGCGCCCTATGAGATCGTGATCCAGAAGCAGCCGGTTCCAGAGGCAGGCTACGAGAACTCCGTGGCGAATGCCTTCGGCGCATGGCTGACGCAGATGGCCAAAATCTTCGAGGAGAAAATCGCGCTACCCGCCAAGTTGCCGCCGGGCACCGATCCGCGCCCGATTCGCCTGATCGTGCTGCTGAGCGAGGGCGACTTCGTCAATTTCCAAAAGTCGCTACACACCTGGGACGGCGCGGACGAATTCACATTCTACGACGATCGCATTCGCGCGGTGGTCACGTATTGGGGCGCGCCCGCCACGTTGCGCGTGCGCCGCTATGCGGTTTTGCGCAGCTTCGTGCTTGCATTGCTGCACCAGCGCTCGTCGGCCTTCGAAGGCAAGCAACCGCCGCTATGGCTGCGCATCGGACTGGGCTGCGCGCTCGCCTGGCACAACGGCGACGATCTCCAGAAAGCGTTCGCCAATCCACAACTCGATCCGCAATTGAGCAATGTGCTGGTCGGCCTCTCGCAGGACCTCGAAAAGCAGAATCGCTTTCTATTGCCGCTCGAAACGCTTGCAGGGGTAACTTCCTACGCCGGCCTGCGCAAACACGCTCTCGATGAAGCGCGCGGCGGCGGCAAGCCGTTCAGCGACGACGATCCCTGGTACTCGGCCTATTACTGCGAGTCGGCACTGTGGGTCGCGTATCTGCGTCGCGAGGGCGCGGCGCAGCACAACGGAGCTTTCAACACCTTCCTGCGCGCTGCCATGGGCGGAGCCGGTTCGCCTGCGGAATTGCACAAGGCTCTCGCAGTCCAGGACTTCTCGGATCTGGATCGCGAGCTGTTCCGCTGGATCTATGCGCGCGTGCGCGAAGCCAAACGCGGAACTCCCGACGATGCTCGCTTGGCCACTTTGTTCAAGAAAGATGCGAAGCCCGGCCTGGCCGCGGAAGGCGCTGCGGCCGCAGCCAAGGCTGCGAAGGAAATGCCGATTGCGGAGCGACTTGCGCTGCCTGCCGCGGATGCGCAGATCGAGCGTGCGTTGGCGCTGCGCGAGGCCGCACGGGGCGACATCGAAGCGGCCCTGAAGCGCCTCGCGCAGTCTCTCGAAAAGGGCGGCGGCGATCAGGCCATGGCGGGACTGCGCCAGGAAATCGAACGGCTCGATGCGTGGAAGTGCGCGCGCGATGCGTGGATCGCGGAGCTTGTGGCGAGTGGCGCTCGTTTCCAAATCGAACGCGACGGCAAGCCACTGACACGCAAAGTCACGGCCAATGCGGACGGCGTGTTGACGCTCGAATCGAACCAGGGCAAGGAACAGCTCGCGATCACCAAGCTTGCTCCCGGAGCACTCGCCATCCAAATGAAGGGCACGCCGGCCGGCGCGCCGGAATGGGTGCGCGCCTATGCCTGGGTCCTTTGCGGCGATCCGCGCTGGGAGAAACAACTCAAGGACAAGAGCCCGGCGTCGCTCGCACTGCGCAAGGACGCCGAGGGAACATACCTGGAGCTGCGGCTTCTGGGCCTTGCCGTCGAACACTTGTCGGCTCTCGCCGCGTCGGCTGAACCCGCGGATGAGGTCGCGGCCCAGGCGGTGCTCGATCGCTTGCGCGTGGTCAGGCAAGAGCTCCCGACGCAAGCGCTGATCCTCGAGCGCATCGAAGCCCTGCGCGCGCTCGGGATGCGCGCGGCCGGCGTGCTCTACGATCGCACCAAGCCCAAGCCCGTGTTCGCGGGGAAAACAACCTGGGTCGACGACAGCACGGTCGAGATCAAATACGACTTCGACTCCGCCGCCGAGCTCGACGACTGGGTGCAGGCTCCGATCATCCCGGCCAAGACGCACCTCGAATTCGAGCCCCTGAAATTGGCTGAGTCACTGAGGTCTTTCGGTTGGCGCGCAGGAAGCTGGGCCGGACGCGGGAGCGTGGTGCTCACGCATGCCTTCCCTTTCGAAGCTCCGATGCAGCTGCTCGTGCAGATACGACATGGAGTCGCGGAGGACCCCAATGAAGGCATCGGCTTTTTCATCGTCGGGCTGTGCTCCAACGGTCCGTACAACGTCATCGAGTGCGCCGAGTCCGGCACAACGTATATCGAAGATACGAGCACTCGCATGAGCGTGAGGCACGAGACTTCAAACAACGAATCCGCGCCGTTGGGCGAGGCGATCAGGCTGGAGATCGCCCACGACGGGAAAAACGTCCGCTTCGTCCATTTTCAGACTTCGGAACCGGACCTGCCCACCGGTTCGCTGCGCTCCGGCGAGGTATTCCTCATGTCGCACACCGAGCGCGAATTGATCGTGGATTCGATCGTGATCCGCGGGAAGCTCGGCCCAGGCGCGCAACCGATTCTGCGCGCAAGATGGATCGAGCGAAAAGCGCGCGAGACCGGGCTCTACTGATCGACGAAGAATCAGCGCGCTGTCTGGCGCAATAGTTCGATGACCTCGTCGAGTCGGCGCTCGATGCCTTGGAGGGAAGCCAGTTGGCGATCGGACGAATCGGCACGATCCGGACTCGTCGGCTGCACTTGCGGCTGCTCGCTGCGCCGAAGCTGCGTTTCCTTCAATGCGTCGCGCGCGGCGAGGATGCGGTCGCGGAATTCATGGGCGTCGATGATGCCCGTCAAGTGCATGTCGTTCGCCTGTCCCGCACTGTGGCCGGCGGTTTCGAACTTGAGCGTGCTCAGTTGGAACTGTCGCAGGATCGGACCTTCGATGAACGTGACGTCCTGAATGTTCTCCAACGGAATCGTCTTCTCGACTTGAACCAAGATGCCCTTTCGATAGCGCAGGTTCTTCGTGCTCAAGTGACACTCGAGCTTGTGGAAGTAGTGGTTCGCCCACCACTGGCCGACTCCGCAAAACCAGATCACGGCCAATGGGATCCCGATGATCGTCCCGCACATCGTGCATCCAATCGTGATGACCAAGTACGGACGAATCAACGGATTGAAACGCGCGGCGACGATCGGTGCGGCGGGGTTGTCCATCGGAACAGCATAGCGGTCTCGAATCAGATTTCGCGGGCGGAGGCATCAGCACAGCTTTGTGGATTTCCCCTGGAGACTCGTCAATCGTCGGCTCGGCCCCTTTCTAGGCTGCACTCGCCGTGAGCGGGCGCGGAGGGAGCGAGCTTGAACGATGCTCCGCCGAATGGCCTCGTGCCTTGAATGCCCAAGAGCAGCGCTGATCGAACGCTGCGTTCGTCGGGGCGGCAGGGCAGTGTGTTGAACTTCGCCGATGCGCGCTCAGGCACTCGGGATCGAGCGCGCGATCTCGAGCGGCGCCGCAGCGGCGATTTGCGCTAGATTCTCGCGCGCCTCGTCGCACGATCCCGGACATTCGAGAGCGCGCGTGAAACACAGTCGCGCTTCTTCGCTCATGCCCAAAGAGTGCAGCACGACGCCAAGATCATTCCAGGCGCGCGAACTCTGTGGATCAAGTGTCAGGGCACGCTCGAAGGCCGCGCACGCTCGCTCGCCAGCGCCTTGTTGCCACAGTTGCTCGCCTGCGTCCGTCCAGCGCAGGCTTGGAGCGAGTTCCTGATCGTTCAATGCGGGCACACTCTCGCGGATCGCGTCCAATTCCAACTCGTTCGCAGACTGCAGATCTTCCACGACCGGCGCCTCGCACAGCGTTTTTCCGGTCAGAAGGAAATCGCAGATACGATCGAGTTGCGCATCCTTGCCGCGGCCTAGCTGGCTGGGGTGGCTCCAACTCGGTTTGCCGTGGTGCGCGGGCTCTTCGTGCACGGCAGGAAACGGCTGGGTCATCGCGTAATAGTAGGCACGCAGGAAGCGCGACGCGGCGCTCGCGCGCTCGAGACTCGCTCCCGCTCGCAACGCACGCTCGAGCGCTGGCGCAAGGTCCTCGGGCCGCGACACGAAATCGACCGCTTCGCAGTGCCCGTACCAGCCGCGCGCCAGTGTCAAGACGGGCTTGCCGTCGGCCGCGAACTCGAGTCCAAGCGTCGACAGCGTGACGATCGCGACCGCGGAGAGATCGCACAGCGTATAGGTGCTGACATCCGCGCCCGGCTTGATGATCGTCAGGTTCACGGGCGCTTGGGCGAATCGTTGATCGACCGCGTTCAGCGACTCCGCGCTCGCGCCCATCTTCTCTAGTGCCGGATGCAGACGCAGCACGAATTGGAGATCGGGGCGTTGTCGAGCCAGCGCCACGATCCCATCCAACCACTCGAAGGGACGCGGGAATGCGCCGGCGCTCCATTCGGGGAAGGCCGCGACTTCGTCTTCGCTGGAGCTGAAAATCGCGACGATCGGCCGCTCGTCCAGACACAGGCGCGCGCGCAAGGCCTGGTTTTCCTCGGGCGGCGGACTGTACGCAGCCCATGAAAGGCCTTTGCCGTGCCGACGATCATTGAGCATCGTTCTCACACCGCGCACTTCCTCGGGCGTGAGCGGCACGTGCTTCCACGCTCGCCACATTTCCTCGTAGGCCGCAAGGTCGTGGATCAAGCGGCCGTCGCGGAACATCAAGCCGTCCTTGCTCGCGCCGCGCTCGTGCGTGACGAAGCGAATGCCGCGCAGACGCGCAAGTTCGATCGCCACGCGATGGGCGAAGAAGCGACCGTTCAGCAGGACGAGCAAGTCGGGCTTTTGCTCGTCGAGCAGCGCGCTGACGGCTTCGATCGCTATCGCCGTGTCGCGCAGCCCCTGGCGCAACATTCGCGCGCAGTCGGGATCCTTGAGCTGCATCGTCGTGCGCCGGAATTGATACAGCACGCTGGACTCGGCCCACACTCCGACCGGATGGCCTTGCCAGCTGATCGTTCTCCAGTTCGCGAGATCGAGATCGCGAGCCCAGTCGTCGATCGCACGCTCGCGCTTTGGAGTGAGGTAGCGCCCAAGCCAGACAAACGCGCGTCCCAAGCTGCCCAGGCTGCGAGCTTGCCTGGATTGGCACTGCGCGCATGAATTTTCCTGGCGCGGATTGAGATTGGCGCGATAGATGTCGCAGGCACCGAAGCGGCCGTCGCACAAAACGGTACTGACTTGGGCGCCGCGTTGCTCGAGCGCGTGCGCCAGGCTCGCCTCGACCGCTGCGTGGTAGTGCCAGGCACTGTAGGGCGAGAAGAAGAGGACCTGCTTCATGGGAGGGTCGCGGGCTGACACCGCGGCGCAGTTCTCGGCGCTATCGGTCACGTTCGAAAATCCCTTGAGCCGCGGCGCGCGTGTGGATTCCAGACGAACCGCAACTTCCCGGATCCGGCGCGCCCCCGTGGCACAGGCTTCCCTCCTGATCAAGAAGCAGCGCCTCGCTCCGGAAGGCGAGTTTTGGCCCCGCGACTGGAGGCGAGGGCCGCATTCGTCCGAAACAACGCCTCCCGTGAACTCGCACTCCAGCGAAGGACTTGGCCGACTTGCCTGGGGTCTTGGTGGCGTCGCTTTCGCGATTGCGGGAGTGCTCCTTGCCTCGAGCCTGCGCCCGGTTCACGAGAATGGCGACACCGTGCGCGTGATCCCCGCCGGCGAATTGCCGGCGTGGAAGCCGGACCTGCATTGGGCATCGTCTCTGCCGCCCGTGCGACATGCCGGCGAGGCGATCAAGCTTCCGATCTATCCGCCGTGGAGCGAGAGCCAAGCCCGGCAACTTTTCACTCCCGGCGAATTCGACATCTTCGACGAGTACTGCGGCAAGCTCTACCAGCCCAACATCCGCTTCAGCGTGCCCTTCGCCGAATATCCGCGCAAGCAGATCGAGTTCGTCGTCAATTCACTCTCGATGCGCGAGGACGACGAGCCGCTGGCCGTGAAGCCGCAGCTGCGCGTACTTGTCGCAGGCGACTCGCACACCGATGGCGTCTGCCAAAATTGCGAGTCGTTCCCCAACTTGACCGAGGCGGCGCTGCGCGAGCGCGCGAGCGCCGAAAGCACACAACGCAAAGCCAACTTCGATCCGCGTTCGATCGAAGTCCTCAACGCCGGCAAGGGCGGCCATTCCTTTTTCAATTACCTGGGCACGCTGGAGCGCAATCTCGATCTTGAGCCCGACGTGTTCGTGGTCACGGTCTACGGCGGCAACGACTTTCACGAGCTGCTCTCCGCCTGGCACACCTATCGCAACGACGGCAAACGACCGCCAGGCGCGGCCAGTTACCCGGACGAAATCAAGGCGGCGCAGGCGATCAGTTCGCAGGGCTTGAATCAGGCCTTTTATGAGTTGAAGTATTTCGACGTCTATCCCGAGCAGATGCGGATCGCGCTCGACTGTGCCGTCGAAGTTTGTGGGCAGATCCAAGCGCTGTGTCGCGAGCGCGGGATCCGGCTGATCGTGCTCTACCTGCCGCCACGGCAGGAGATCGAACCTGATAATCCCGCATTGAACATCAGGAAACTGCTGCGGGCACTGAAGCTCGAGCCCGCGGCCCTCGCGAACGCGACTCGATTGGGCGACGAATTTCTGAGCCGGGTCGCTGAATCGGGGATCGAGCACCTCGACCTGCGGCCGGCGTTCCGGCAAGCCGGAGAATCCTTGTATTGGAATGCGGACTGGCACATCAACCTGGCCGGCCAGCGTGTTGTCGCGCGCGAGCTGGTCCGGACGTTGAGCGCGCGCGACTGATCTCGCAGGGAATACTGCCACAGGCCGGCGTCCCTGGCTGCTACGCTGCTTGGATGGCGCTCACGGCAACGATGCATCGTTTCGACATCGAGCTCGCGAACAGCGACCGGGGTGTCTATCAGACCCTGGAGCTGCGCGTGGCGCGTCATCCGTCCGAAGGCGCAGGATTTCTCCTGGTGCGCGTGCTCGCGTACTGCATCGAATACGCCGAAGGCATCGCGTTTTCCAAAGCCGGGATCAGCTCGGTCGAAGAACCGGCGATCTCGATTTGCGATCTGACTGGAGTGCGCACGGCCTGGATCGAAGTCGGCGCACCTTCGGCGGATCGTCTGCATCGCGCTTCCAAGGCGACGGCACGCGTCGCGCTGTACTCGGATCGTCGCCTGGATCTGTTGCGCAGCGCGCTGGTCGGCGAGCGCATCCATCGCGCGGACAAAATCCCGGTCACCGTGTTTGCGCAGTCGTTCCTGCGCGAACTCGAATCGACCCTGGATCGCAATGTGCGCTGGGATGTTTCGATCAGCGACGGGCACTTGTACGTCACCTGCGGCGGCAAATCGTTCGACGCGGAATTGCATCCGGTGCCGCTGTTCGAGGCCGAGTAGCCCGCGCTTTGAAGTCCGCTGGGGCGTCGAGGCGAGGCGGTCCCTGTGGATTAGCGCCTCGAAACTCGCGGTCGCGGACCGCTTGTGGTTACCTGTTCCGTCACCGAAGCTCGCGCATGCATACTCTCGTGCACGAGCCCGACTTCAGCCATCCAATCATGAACAAGCCCTTTCTCGCTCGATCACTGTCGACCTTCGCAAATTTGCTGCTCGTTGCCGCCACACTCGTTTCGCCGGCGGCCGCGAGCCCGACTGTGTTCGCGCAGTCCGAAGCCGGCGCGCTCGCACCCGATTTTGCGAGCGTCGACCTCGCGGGCAAGTCCGTGAAGCTCGCCGACTTCAAGGGCAAGACCGTCGTGCTCGATTTCTGGGCCACCTGGTGCGGACCGTGCATGCAGTCGCTGCCGCACACGAGCGAGCTCGCCGCGAAGTACAAGGACCAGGGCATGATCGTGCTCGCGGTCTGCACCAGCGATGGGCGCGCCAAGTTCGAAGAGTGGGTCAAGACGAACCAGACGAAGTATCCGGGCATCGTCTTCACGCACGACCCCCTGGAAAAGAAACCGGAGCGCGCCTCGGCAAAACTCTACGACGTGCCGGGGATTCCGGCGCAGTTCGTGATCGGCCCCAAGGGCGAACTCGTCGGCCGCGTGATCGGCTTCGACGGAGCGGAGGACGCGCGCACTGAAGCGCTGCTGGCCAAGGCAGGACTCAAGGTCGACGCCGCGCTCGTCGCCAAGGGCAACGAGCAGAGCAAGAAGGAAGCTGAAGAGGAAGCCGCGCGGATCGCCGAGGAGGAAGCGAATCCCCCGCCGACGTTCCGAGCGGAACTTGGACAGCTCAAGAGCGGCGACGCGATGCCGGACTTCTCGCTCACGGGTCCGGACGGCAAGGAGTTCGCATTCTCGAAACTGCGCGGCAAGACGGTCGTGATCGGCATCGGATTCGAGGACGTCGTGCCCGCCGATTTGCTGCAGGCAATCGGCACCAAACACGGTGCGAACGGCGTCGTGCCGCTAGGAATGATGATCCTCTCCAAGCGCGAGAGCTACGACGCCTGGCTCGCGAAGAACAAGACCAAGGCGAACTTGCTTTCCGGTTGGGACTCCGCCGCAAGTTATGCGGGCGACCGCGAAAAGCTCGACATGAAGGCCTTCGAGGCCTGGGATGCAACGACCGCGCTGCGCAAGATCATGGGCGGCAGCGCGATGAACGGGACGCCCGGCTTTCCGTTCTTCGTGGTGGTCGATCCCGCCGGAAAGTTCATCGGCATGTGCTTCCAAGGCAAGACGCACGAAGAGGGGCTTGGCAATCTGCTGCTGCGCGCCGGAGTGAAGCTGGCGCCCGCCGACATGCCCAAGAAAGTCGCGGCGGCCGAGGACTTCGTCGTCAAGCCGCCGCCGCCCGTCGTGGCCGAGGACGAGGTCGCACAGCTCGCGATCGGCGCCGTCGCTCCCGACTTCGCCATGACCGACGCGAGCGGCAAAGCAGTCAAGCTCGCGGACTACAAGGGCAAGGTGATCGTGCTCGACTTCTGGGCCACATGGTGCGGCCCGTGCGTGGCTTCGATGCCGCACACGCAGGAAGTCGCCGCGCACTACAAGGACCAGGGTGTGGTCGTGATCGGCTCGTGCACCAGCGACAAGCGCAAGGCCTTCGATGGCTGGGTCCGTCAGAACCAGTCGAAGTATCCCGACTTCATCTATGCCCACGACGCGGCGGAAATGAGCCCGGAGCGCGCCTCGCACAAGCTCTACGGAGTCCGGGGCATCCCCGCGCAGTTCGTGATCGGGCGCGATGGCAAAGTCGCGGCCTTCGTCAGCGGCTACATGGCCGGCGAAGTGCTGCTGGAGGGCGCGCTGGCCAAGGCCGGCATCAAGGTCGACCCGGCGATCGTGGCCAAGGCCGCCGAGGACCAGAAGAAACGCGACGAACGCTGAGATTCGTGGCGGAAAACCTCCAGGTGGCCTTTGCGCCTGGAGGAATGTGACCGCGCGATGCGTGCGCCACTAGCATGGGTCGGCCCAGGTCCGACGTCCCCAAGGGCCTATGAACATGCTGACCACACTGCTTCGCCCCGTGCTGCTCTTTGCGGCACTCTTCCTCGTCCCACACCCGAGCCTCGCCCAGGAAACGCGGCGCTGGAAAGACGCGGAACTCGCGCCGCTGGCCAAGAGCCTCGGCGCCTACATCGACGCGCGCGCGGCGGGGCTGGGCATTGACAAGGCCAAGGCCGATCTGGCGGCAAGCTTCGAGGCTTTGCGTCGCGCGAGCGATGGTCTGGACCCGCTGCGCCAAACGCTCGACCTGCAGCGCGCGCTCGCGCTCTCCAACGACCTCTCCAAAGTCGTGGTCAACAAGGGCAAGGTCAGTCAGGACCTGTTCAAGGATTGCAGCCTCGACGGCGCGGGCCTCGCTTATGCCTATCAGCTGCCCAAGGACTACGACCCGCTGCAAAAGGTCTATCCGCTGATCCTGGCGATTCCCGACGAGAACGAAGCTCCCGCCGAGCACATCCGCGCGCAGTGGATTTCGCGCGAGGTCCAGGAGGGAGCAATCCTGGTCGCGGTCCAGATGCCGAAGAACCAGGGCGAGTGGGCGCGCGTCACGGTCAACGGCCGGGCCGGCGGATTGAGCTACGTGCTCACCGGCTTGCGCATGGCGAGCGAGCGTTTCGCTGTCGACACGGATCGAATCTACGTGGTCGGCCGCGGCAAGGGCGTGCCGGTCG
>JAYUUV010000301.1:0-3739 GCA_043754695.1 Planctomycetota bacterium | reverse complement strand
CGCGACTTCATGGCGCGGCCGCTCGACGGTTCGATCATCGAAGTGCTCGATCGCTCAGGCCGTTTCTTGGGCCACGGTCTGTACAACTCGGCCTCGGACATTCGCGTGCGCATGCTTTCGCGCGGGCGCCGCACGGATCTCGACAAGCCGCGCCAGTTCTTGCTCAAGCGCTTGAAGTCGGCCGACGATCTGCGGCGCAAGTTCTTGCGTCTGCCGGAAGTCACCGACGCCTATCGCGTGGCCCACGCCGAAGGCGACGACCTGCCGGGCCTGATCGTCGATCGCATCGCGAACGTGCTGGTCTGCGAGTACCACTCGCTCGGTTTTTTCAAGTTGCGCGAAGACATCGAGTGGGCGCTGGGGCAGTTGTATCCCGAGCTCACGTTTTTGCACCGCGTGCCCAACAACGCAGCGCGCGCCGAAGGCTTCGTGCCCGAGGAAGACACGCGCGATCCCGGCGAGCAAACGATTCGCGAGCACGGCATCGAATACACCGTGCGGCCCAGCGGCGGGCACAAGACCGGTTTCTTCTGCGACCAGCGCGACAATCGCAGACTCGTCGCAGCGCACACCGCCGGCCGCGACGTGCTCGACCTATGCTGCAACCAGGGCGGCTTTTCGCTGCAGGCGAAAAAACACGGCGCGCGCCGCGTGCGCGGCGTCGATCTCGACGAAGTCGTGCTGGAGCGCGCCGAAAATTCCGCGCGCAAGAACAAACTCGACGTGGCCTTCATCCACGCCGATGCGTTTCCCTTCCTGCGCCACGAATGCGGTCGGCCTGAGAACGAGCGCGCGCAGATCGTGATTGTCGATCCGCACAAGCTGATCGGCAGTCGCGCCGGCCTCGAGGACGGCATGAAGAAGTATCACGACCTCAACGCGCTGGCCTTCCAGAGCGTGCGCGGCGGCGGTCTGGTGGCCAGTTTCTCCTGCTCGGGCCTGCTGACCGAGGCGGCCTTCATCGGCATGCTGTTCCAGAGCGCGCGCCGGGCGGAACGCTCCGTGCGCCTGATCCAGCAGCTGGGTGCGGCCCCTGACCATCCCCAGCGCCCTGATTTCTCGCGCTCCCGTTATCTGAAGGGCGCCCTGCTCTTCGTGGAGTGAGCTTCCAACCGCAGGCTTCATTCTGCTACGCTGCACGGCAGTCAGGCACCCCTCGCCCTCATCCCAAAGCCCCACGGCTCTGGAATGAGGGCGCGGCCGTCCCTGGCCGCTGCGCTCAATTCGAGCCCTGCTTCTCTCTCAACACTGGTGGTTTCCGATGACCCTCTCGATCTTCGCCAACGAGGACAACTGGCAGGCCTTCGACGACGCTTGGACCGATTTGATGGCCCAGGAAGGGCCGATCGACGAGCTGATCGCGGCGCTCGAAATTGCCGGTGGCAAGCGCCGGCTGACGCGCTGCCTGCCGATGCTGCGCGAACACGCGGAACAGCTCGGAACGCTGACCCGCCACGCCGAGGCCGCGCGCTTGATCGGCGCTGCCGTTCGCGGGGGCGGCCCGATCGGCGAACTCGGGCCGTTGCTGCTCGAAGCCTCCAAGAATGCCTGGGGCAGCGAGACCTGGTGGAACGCGTTCATCGAACACGCCGAGCTGCGCGAGGGCGCGCTCGATCTGCGCAAGTCGTGGGCGCGCTTCGAGGAGATGCGCGGCTACTCGGTGGGCAGCGTGGTGTTCCATGCCGCCGGCTGGGGCTGCGGCGAAGTCTTCGAGCTCAACTCGGGCGACCTGGAGGTCTCGATTCGGTTTGCCAGCGGACGCAAGGACAACTTCCCGCTGCGCACGGCGGTCGAGATTTTCGAGCGTCTTCCGGAGACCGACCTGCGCGTCCAGTCGCTGCGCGATCCGGTCGCGCTCAAGAAGAAGATCAAGAGCGAGCCCCTGGAGATCCTGCGCTCGGTCCTGCTGCGCTACGACGGCAAGGCCGCGACGCCGATGATCAAGAACGCACTGATGCAGATCGGCGTCGACGGCAGCGCCTGGACCAACTGGTGGCGCAAGGCGCGCCTCGAGGCAGAGAACAACGAGTGGTTCCGCGTCTCGGGCAACGCGACGCGCGCGGAAGTCGAGATCTTGCGCCGCGCTGTGGATCCGGTCGAAGGACTCAAGCGCCAGCTGATGCAGGCCCAGGATCTGTCGGATGCGCTGTCGCGCGTGCGCGACCTGCTCGGGGGCCAAAAGCTCGAACAATCGGCGCGCGTTGGTGCGCTCGCCACTTTGGAAGAACTCGCCAGCGACACGAAACAATCACTGGAAAGCCGCCTGGCCGCGTGGATGTTGCTGCGCGAGCATCGCGAAGGTACGACCCCTGACGAACTCACGCGCCTGCTGAGCGCGGCGTCGGGCAAAGCCGAGCCCAAGGACCCTTCGGTTCCGCCGGAGTTCTGGAAAATCCTCGGACGCATCCCCGGCGTGCGCGAGCAGGAGAAGAGCGCCGATCTGATCCAGGAGATCTACGGCGAGCAATGGGTCGCCGAAGCCATCAAGCACCTGCAGCACGCCTCGCCGGGCGCGGTCAAGCCGCTGGTGGATCGTCTGCTCGAAAAGGGACACGGGGCGGAGCTCAACGCGCACTACGTTTCTTTGCTCGCGCGTCCGTTGCGCGCGCCGTTCGTCCTGATCGGACTCGCGCGTCTGGCCGAGGAAGGCAAACTCAAGGGCGCGCTGCCGACGGGTGTGCAACGCGCGCAGGCACTGATCGAACTCGCCGTGCACCTCGAGAGCGAGCGCAAGGGCGACACGCTGATGACACGCGCGGGTCAGCGCCTCACAGATCTTCTGATCAAAGGCAAACCTTCGCTGCTGGAGACTTTGCTCGCCGACGCGGACTCCGCTTCGTTGCGCGCCGTCCGTGCGATGCTCGGCAGAAGTGTCGGCGATCGGCTCGAGACGGCGCTCAACGAATTCCTGTTCGCCAAGGGACCTGAACTGTTCAAGGCCGACGAAGCGGCCTTCTGGGTCGGCGACCAGATCTGGACCACGCGCAAGGGGCTCGAGCGGCGCGACGCCGAGTTGCGCGAGCTCACCGAGCGCAAGATCCCGGCCAACGCCGAGGCCATTGCGCGCGCGGCGTCCTACGGCGACCTGTCGGAAAACTCGGAGTGGGAAAACGCGATCTCCGAGCAGCGCATGCTGACCGATGCCGCCGGAGCCATAGAGCGCGAGCTGCGCCTGGCCGCGCTGCTCGAGAACGCTCCGATCCCCGAGGACACCGTCGCTCCGGGGACTCGCGTGCGCTATCGCGAGGTCAAGTCCGGCGAGACCCACGAGATCGATCTGCTCGGCCCCTGGGACAGCTTTCGCCCCAAGGCCGTGTCCTACCGCGCCCCGCTGGCCCAGGGCATGCTCGGCCTGCATACCGGCGGCAAGACGGCGATCGAACTGCCCTCGGGCACGCTCGACGTCGAGGTGCTCGGGATTGAGATGGCGCCGATCTAGATATAGGGAAGGGGGCCGCCGCTGGCCCCCGACTACCCGCCCAGGGACGGGCCTGATTCACCCCAGCCCCCCCCTGCCGCACGAATCAGGCACAATCATGGGGGGCAGTACCCCTTGGTCCCCATCCCATGCCGCCCCCGCTCGCTTTCGTGGGGCGCGGGCTTGAAGAACACGACGTCATGATGTAGTGTTTTCGCGTGCTTCTCAACGACCCTCTGGCCGGCCTGCTCAAGTTGCTCGGCGACGCGACCCGCTTGCGCATCCTGGCGTTGTGCGACCGCGCCGAACTCTCGGTCGGCG
>JAYUUV010000300.1:0-6914 GCA_043754695.1 Planctomycetota bacterium | reverse complement strand
CCCCGCTGCGCGCGTAGCGCGCAGCGGGGCCGCCGAAGTCGAACCTGGTACCGTATCGGCGCAGCAACGCCCGGATCAGGTCATTTGCCCAGTTCGTCTAGGGTTTGCATGACGACATCCTTGACCTTTTCGTTGTCCTTGTGCTTCTCGAGCAATAGCACGAGCTTGGGATAGCAGGCGCGAGCCTTGAGGGCGCGAAGTGCCTTGACCGCGCCGATCACGACGTCCGGATTGGCGTTGTCGAGCAGCGGGATCAGTTCGGCGATGGCCTGCTTGCTCTGCTGATCACCCTTCCTCCACTCGTTGAATTCGTTGACACGCTGCTGCTCGAACTTGAATTTCTCGAACACCTGATTCGCTGTGTTGCGCACTCGGTCGTTCGGATCGATCAACGCGCTGCCGATCAGATCGAGAGCGGGTTCAAAGAGTTCTTGCCCGAAGTGCTGGATCACCCGCATGCGTGTGTCGAACGCCGCCGCATCGAGTTCGGCGTAGTGCTGCATCAGTACCGAGCAGCCCGCCGGCCCCGGCACGGCGCCCGTGACTAGTGCCATCAAGCGCTCGGAGGATTCCGGCGCCCAGAGCGAATTGACGACCTCGAGCAGCCCCTCGCTCTTGGACTTGTCGAGGATCGACTGGAAGGCCTGGCAAAAATTCTCGGTGGCGATCGTCTTGTTGCCGAGCAGCAGTTGCAGGACGACCCGCACCCGCTGCGGATCGTTCACCACGATACGTCGAATTGCCGCTGCGACAGTGCCGTCGATGCTGTTGCCGGTCAAGGTCGCCATCAGTTCCGGCAGCACCTTGGCCTCGCCGCTCGCGCCCAAGCCGCGGATGGCGTAGTTGGTGAAGTTTCCGTCCCCGCTGGCCGCCATCTCGCGCAGTAGCTCAAGGAATCCCGCATCAAACTTCGGCAATCTCGCGATGGCGGCGTCGGTGTTCGTGTTCGCTTCCAGCCATCCGACGACGACGCTCTGGAGGTAGATCCGTCGCGCCGCGGGCGGCAGGACCTTGGCGCCCTTCGCGATCTCGACCGAAGACACTTCGCCCTTCGCCATGGCCTCGAGCCAGGAACGCAGTGAGCCGTGGATCCATTCGCCCATGTTCCCGTTGCCGCTCGGAACCCCGCGAACCGGAACAGGCGTCTTCGCAAAGGCGGCCACGACGGCCGCAAAATCTGCAGGTCCAGAGCGGCCGAGAATTCGGCTGATCGGAGTCGTGAGCGAACTCATGTCATCCACGCTCGTGCGCCCGATCATCAGGCCCAGCGAGGACGCACTGCTCACCTCCCACAGCGTGTAGGTCGCGCTCATGAATGGGAACGAGTCCGGCGCCGCTTTGATCGCTTCCTCGATGCGCCTCGCCAGGATTGGATCGAACGGCCTCCATGTACTGCTGACTCCCCGCTGCAGCACATCCATCGCGGCGCTACGGACGGTGTACTCGGCCTGCGAGCTGGCCACCGCGAGCAACGCGTCGATCGCCGCCGCATCGGGCCGATAGCTCTCCTCCGTCCTCAAGTACTCAAGCGCATTGGATCGCACCGTGGCCGGGAGATTCGCGCTCGCCGCGATACGCAATAGTTCGTCGGGGCGCTGATCGTTCATCCATCTGAGTGCCGCACGATTCCCGATGCGCGCGAAGGGCGAAAGCACCTCGAAGAGCTTGGGATCCGAGCCGCTGGAAAGCCGCGAGATCGCCTCATCGCGCACGGCCTCCGCCGGATCCTTCAGCGCACGCAGCAGGATGGCGCGATGGCGATCGGGGCTTGCATACTGCGCAACAGCACGGCGAACGATCGGATCCGGTGAGGAAAGCAGTTTCTCCAGCCCCGCGACGCCCTCCGGTGCGCTCATCTCCGCGAGCGCGCGAACGTACAGCGGCGGCTTGCCCCTGATGTCGAAATTGCACAGCTGGTAGGGAGCGCGGATCGCCTTTTCGAGCCACGGTACGGCGATTGCCCCCAGTAGCGAAATGTCCTTGTAGGCATCGGCGAAGTCATCCGTCAACGGGCCGAAGTGCTCGAGATTGTACAGTTGCTCCGCCAGACGGCAGGTCATCGGATCGGGGTCGCTCGACTTGGCCGCGGGTGCAATCCCCGCCTGACGCGCTTGCGCTTGCGCGCGAAAAGCCTCGACCTGAGCGATGACATCAGCGTTCTTCGAGCTGACTGCCTTCTCGAGCGCGCGATCGTAGAGCTCGATGGCCTTGGCGAAATCGCGATCCTGTTCCTCGGCGCGTTTGGCCTGCTCGACGAGCGACATCGCCGTCAGGTCCGGCCGCGCGTCCTGTTTCGGCTTCGGATCCTGGCCGCGCGCGGATTGGACGACCGTGCAAATCAGGAATGCGGTGATCGAGGCGCGCTCAAGGAATCGATTCATGGATCTCTCCGTGTTGAAGGGCAGTTTCACGACAGCCATGGGACGCCGTGGCGGCCTCGAACTTGTCACGCTTGCGCGCGCGACTTGTCAAAGCTTGTCAAACCCGCGGGCGGCGCTCAGATCTCGAGCGGATAGCCGGAGGTGCCCACCAAGTCCTTCACTCCCCCGAGAATCTGAGCGGCGCATCGATTCGCTCGCGCCCGACCACACGCTGCGCATAGAGCAGGCAGGCGTGGATGTCGGCTTCTTCTAGCCAGGGGTAGCCAACCAAGAGTGTCGCGAACGAATCGCCTGCGGCTAGCATGCCTAGGACGTGTTCAACGGCGAGCCGTCGCCCACGAATAATCGGCTTGCCGCCCAGAATCGCGGGATCAATGGTGATACGGCGGAGGAGTTCGGTCTCGTTCATGCCCTCAGCTCCATGGCCGTCTCTCGGGGCGACTCCAGGATACTTGGATTCGGTTCCCGGTGCTCGAGTGCGCTCCCGGTGAGGATTGCGATGGGGTCCCCTCACGAGGCACGACAAGGACGCGATTGGCTCGTTGCAGGATTGACGTATTGTGCCGCGGCCCGCTCTTCAATCCTCACGCTCTGCGCACCGACTTGCCCGAGTGCTCTCACTGCGGCAAGCGAAGTCTACGAACGACAGTGATCGAGAATGGCATCGCCGCGCGCAGGCCTCAACCCATTCGGCCTGCCGCGCGCGACTTGTCAAAGCTTGTCAAACCCGCGGGCGGCGCTCAGATTTCGAGTCGATAGCCGACGCCGAAGGCGGTCAAGAGGTAGCGCGGCGCCGCCGGATCGCTCTCGACTTTCTGGCGCAACTTGACCATGTGCTGATCGACGGTGCGCGTCGTCGGAAAGCGCTCGTGGCCCCAGACCTCGGTCAAGAACCGTTCGCGCGAGACCGGCCGGCCGCGCTCGCGCCAGAGCAATTTCAACATGTCGATCTCGCGCAGGCTGAGCTCGTGCACTTCGCGTCCGCGCTCGACGCGCATGCGTTTCAAGTCGATGCGCGCGGGACCAAGCTCGAGAACTTCGGGCACGTCGCTCGCGCGTCCGCGCAACCTGGCGCGAATGCGCGCGAGCAGTTCCGCCAGGCTAAATGGCTTCGTGACATAGTCGTCGGCGCCGAGGTCGAAGCCGTGCACTTTGTCGATCTCCTGCCCCTTGGCCGTCAGCAGGATCACCGGCACGCTGCGGCCTTCGTCGCGCAACACGCGCAGCACGTCGAAGCCCGAGCGCTTGGGCAGCATCACATCGAGCAGGATCAGATCCGGCGGCGCCTTGCGCACCGCGGCAATCGCGCCGTCGCCGTCGATAGCGCTGTGCACGTCATAGCCCTCCTTGGCGAGCGCGTACTCGAGACCGGCCAGCATCGAAGCTTCGTCCTCGACCACCAGGATCGTCTGCTTGTGCGTCATGACGGCTGCTCAATAACGATCGGCAGGATCAAGCAGAAGCGACTGCCTCCGCCTTCGCGCGCTTCACAGGTCGCGCGACCGCCGTGGGCCGCGGCAATTTTCGCGACCAAGGCGAGCCCTAGCCCCGCACCCGGCCGGTCGCGCGTCAACTCGCTCCCGACGCGGCGAAAGGCTTCGAAGATTCGTTCGCGTTCCGCTTCGGGAACTCCGCGGCCGCGATCGAGCACCGAGAGTGCCACGAACGGATCCGCGCGGCGCGCGACTTCGATCTTGATCTCGTGCGGCCGCTCGCTGTACTTGATCGCATTGTCCAGCAGATTGACCAGCGCGCGCGTCAATGCGTCGCTGTCGCCGCGCACACGGATTTCTTCCTCGCTCGGCGTGAACTTGATTTCGAATCCGCGTTCGCGCGCGTAGTCCTTGACGATCGCGACTGCCGCGTTGCAGATCGAGTCCACGCCCACGAAAGTCGCGGCCGGTCCGCCATGCTCGATGCGCGCAAGGTCGAGCACGGAATCGACGAGCCTGGCCAAGCGATCTGATTCCAAGACCGTGCGCGCACCAAATTCGCGCACTTTCACCGGTTCGACATCGCCGCGCTCGAGCATCTCGGCGAACAGGCGAATCGCTGCCAGCGGAGTCTTCAATTCATGCGTAACCGCCGCGACAAAGGCCTCGCGGCCGCGTGCTGCTTCCACCTCGCGCGCCACGCCGCGCAAGGTCAGCCAGGCGCCGATGGCAGCGATCGCGATCGCCAGCGCGACCAGACCGGCCATCAACTGGAAGCGCAGGCGTTCGCTCGCGGCGAAAGTCGCCATATCGCCGCCGCGCACGGCAACGACGTAACTCTGGAACGGCGCTTTGAGCTCGAGCTGCGCCACGTTTTCCGCTGCGCCATCGTCGCGCCTGCCGATGCTGGTCGCGAAGCCGAGGCTGCGCACGGCCGGATCCTGCTGCGCGACATTGAGCGCGCGCTCGAAGGCCCAGTCGAGTTCAAGTGCGCCGCCGACCCACTCTGTGCCGGCCCTGGCGATCGCAACGAGAAACTCGCCGTCGCCGGGACGCCTGGGATCGAACCGCGCTTCCATCGAGCGCGGATTCGTCGCGGGAATCTGCGGGACGATGGCCTGGAAGATCGCGCTCGCTCCCGGCGCGCCCCGCGCGATCCAATCCGTCGCGCCGTGACGCGCGCTCGACGTCCAGACGCGCAGGCGTGCGCGCGCGGCATCGAAGGCGTCGGCCTGCGCCAGAAGTTGCGAGTGCTCGCCGTCCGAGTCCGAAATCTTCCAGTCGAGGTCCTGGCGCAACTGGCGCAGGAATTCCGCTGTTGCAGTCTCTTCGAGCGCGCAATAGTCGGCCGCGGCATCGCTGTACAGATTGATTCCAGCGGCGATTGGATCGGGCTCGCTCTCGAGCAACACGTAGCGCGCTGCAAGGCTGCGCAACAAGCCGCGACTGTTGCGCTGCGTCGAAAAGCGCGTGATCAGATCGCGTCGAACGGCTTGCGCGTCGTCCTTGCGATCAAGTCGATCCAGAAAGGCCGCGCGTGTGTCGAGCGCCCAAGCAATCAAGTTCGCGTCCTTGCTTTTCGCGGCGATCTCCTGCAAGCGAGACAGCGCATGCTCGAGATCGCCTTGGGCTTGCAGGCGATCGATCTCGCCTTCGAGCGCGGCGGACAACGCCGGATCTTCGTCCGCCGCCGCGCGCAGCGGGAGCATGGACTCGCCCAGCCAGGTTCCGTCCGATGCGTAGCGCAGCGCCAGCGGCTCCAACGCTCCGCGCGCCTGCCCCGCCCGCAAATCGTCGAGCACAGCGCCGAGTTCTGCTTCGACCGAATGCGCGATCGCCTCGGCCTGGGCGCGATAGCGCTCCGCCACGCGCTTCGATTCCTGGCGCAGCGAACCCAGACCGATCCACGCCAACAGGAGTGTCGGAACGAGGAATGCGGCGACCAGCGCCAGGGTGAGGGAACGGCGAGACACGCGATCTGAGCGTTACGCGCAGGTACAAGTCCGTCAACCGCTCCCCTTCCGTCGCGCTCAGGCTCTACACTCTGGCCGTCCGAGACACGCGCGGTTCCCTTGGAATCCGATGCTGGATCCGACTTGCGCGTGTCGCTGTCCGTGCGTGGGGCGGTCTGCTCCACGAACCGTGTCGAAGGAGAAATCATGGGAATCCAACCGAGGCCCGGAAGCCTCAAGCTGATGCTGGCGGCGGTCGCGCTGTGCATCGCGCCGGCCTGGCTTGCCGGCCAACAGCCGACGCCGGTGCAACCGGCACAAAAGCTCGAAGCCGTGAAGCAGAGCTTTGAGGACAAGCAGGCCGAGTTCAGGAAGAACTACGGCAAGGTGAAGGACGAGGCGGAACGCAAGAAGCTCTCCGCAGAGTATCAGGCGTCGCTGAAGCAGTTGCTCAAGGATGCGCGCGCAATCGCCGAGGCGGAAGCAGGCACAGAGACCGCGGCTGAGGGCTGGGCCTTCGTTCTGACGAACGCGCCCCAGGTTGGCAACATGGAGCTGGCCGGCAAGGCCTTCGACATCTTGATCGCGAAGCACCTCGCTTCGCCGGCCTGGAAGGAACTCGCGCCCACGATCGGGGGCCTGCCCAGCATGGGCCTCGACGAAGAGAAGGTCGACAAGGCCTTGCACTCGTTGATGGAAAAATCTCCGCACAAGCTCGTGCAAGCGGCGGCGATGTTCTCGCTCGGCGACTATCTGACCGGGCAGTCGGACGAGTTGAAGCACACCGATGGCCTCGCGCTCCTCGAACGTGTCAGCAAGGAATTCGCTGACGTCAAGGAAGCCCAGGATTACGTCAAGCGCGCCGAGGGCACGATGTTCCGGATCGAGAAACTGCAACCGGGCATGCCGGTTCCGGACTTCGAAGCCTCCGACGAAAACGGCGTGAAGTTCAAACTGTCCGACTACAAGGGCAAGGTCGTACTGATCGACTTCTGGGGATTCTGGTGAGGCCCGTGTGTGGCCATGCTGCCACACGAAAAGGCGCTCGTGCAGCGCCTCGCCAATGAACCCTTCGCTCTGATCGGCATGAACACGGACACGGACACCGTTGAAAACCTGAACAAGCGATTCAAAACCGAAGGGCTCAG
>JAYUUV010000299.1:0-7176 GCA_043754695.1 Planctomycetota bacterium | reverse complement strand
CGCGGGTCGAGTTCAGCGGTCCACGACGGACCGTGTGTGTTGCGCCAATTCTCGATGGCCGCTTGCGGGTCGGCACTGAGCTGAGCGCGCGTCGCAGGGGCCAGGAGTGCGATAAGAACGAGGGCGTGACAGGGCTTCATCATGGTGGGGGCGGAGCTGAGGAGAGGTGCCGGAGCGCGGAATCGCTTCCACCTGAGCGTAGCCGCTGGATGGCGTGCCGTGCTCCCGACTTTCCAACAATTGTGGCTCAGGCGGTCGCGGCAACAGGCTGGCGCGGTTCCTCGCCCGGGTTCACGTAGCGTTCGAGCTCCAGTTGGTGCTGTCGATCGTGCAGCTCGCGGTAGCGTCCGCTCAGCCCGTGGAGCTCGGAATGGGTGCCGCGTTCGACGATCCGGCCCCCCTCGATGACCAGGATCTGGTCGGCGGCGCGGATCGTGGACAGTCGGTGCGCGATCACGAAGGTCGTGCGGCGCTGGCGCAGGGCGGCCAAGCTCTTCTGGACGGCCGCTTCGCTCTCGCTGTCCAGGCTCGAGGTCGCTTCGTCCAGGATCAAGATGCGCGGATCGGCCAGCAGCGCGCGGGCGATGGCGATGCGCTGGCGCTGGCCCCCGGAAAGCTTAACGCCCCGTTCACCGACGATCGTGTCATAGCCCTTCTCGAAGCCGCGCACGAATTCGTCGCAGTAGGCCTGCTTGGCCGCGGCCTCGATCGCCTCGCGCGGCGCGTCGGGACGCGAGAAGGCGATGTTGGCCGCGACTGTGCCGTCGAAAAGGAAATTCTCCTGCAACACGACCCCGAGTTGGGCGCGGTACTCGGAAAGCCGGACGCCCGCGAGATCGAGGTCGTCGACCTGCACCTTGCCGGAGAGCGGCCGATTGAAGGCCATCACGAGACTGACCAGGGTGCTTTTGCCCGAGCCCGAAGAGCCGACGAGCGCCGTGGTCGTTCCGGCCGCCGCGCCGAAGGAGATGTCGTGCAGCACGACGCGACCGGGATCGTATTCGAACGAGACCTTGTCGAAGACCACGTCGCCGGCGATGCGCGGGCAGGGCGCGCGATCCTTGTCGCCTTCGTCCTCGCGCGCCTGCCCGCGGATCTCGCGGATGCGGTCGAGGCCGGCGAAGGCTTCGGTGATCTGCGTGCCGATCGAAGCGATCTCGATCACCGGCGCGGTGACCAGGCCGATCAGGACCAGGTAGAGCCCGAATTCGCCGAGCGTCATCTGTCCGTCGAGAATCGCGCGACCGCCGACAACGGTCATGACCGCGCCGAGCACGCCGATCACGACGACTCCGAAGGCCGTGACCGCCGAAACTCCGGTCATCGATTTCTTGACGTTGGCGAACAGAGCTTCGACGCCGCCGCGGAACACCGATTCCTCCGCGCGCTCCGCCGTGTAGGCCTTCACCACGCGGATGCCGCCGAGTGTTTGCGTCAAACGCCCGGTGATTTCTGCCTGGATCTTGCCGCGCTCGCGAAACAGCGGGCGCAATTTCTTGAAGGCGTAGGCCATGACCGCGCCGAAGCAGGCCAGCACGACGAGCAGCAGGATCGTCAGCTTCCAGTTGATCCAGAACAACACGCTGATCGCGATCAACGCCGTGATCGTGCCACCGACCAGTTGCACGAGCCCCGTGCCCACCAGGTTCCGCACGCCTTCCGCGTCGTTCATGATGCGCGAGATCAGGACGCCGGTCTGTGTGGCATCGAAGGAGCGCACGGGCAAGTGCAGGACGTGGCGCTGGACATCCATGCGCAGCTCGTTGATCACGCGCTGCGCCGCGACGCCGAGGATCTGGCTCAATCCGAAACCGGTCGCGGCTTGCACTAGAGTCGCCAGTCCACCGGCCAGCGCGATCGGCACCAGGAGTTCGTGTTTTCCCTTGCCGATCACGTCGTCGATCAAGAGCTTCAACGTGGCCGGCAGCACGAATCCGCTCAGGCGCGAAATCAAGAGCAACCCAAGACCGAGCATCAACCGCCCGCGCGAGGCGCGGATCAGTTCGCGGGCCTCGGCCCAGGCCACGCGTGCGCTGACGCGCTTCTTTTTCGCGGCCTTCGGATCTTCCTTGGTGTCGGCCATCGGCTCTAGACGCGCTGATGGTCCGCTTGCCAGTCGCGTACCTTGCGCTTGATGTCGTCCTCCTTGGTCGTCGTGCCGGCGAGCACCTCAGCGACCAGCGCGGGCAGTTCCGCGTCCGAAGCAAAACGCAGTCCGACCAATTGCCGCAGCGTGAGCCGCTCGAACTCCTTGCGCTTGCTCTCGCCGAGCACGCGGCCGAGCCTGGCGTGCATCTCCGCGCGGATCACGCGGTCCTGCACCGTCATGGTGCCCACTCGGATCCAGAACCAGGCGATCAGGCAGCCGCAAGCGAGCAGCAAGGACGCGGTTGTCCCCAGGCCTGGTGCCTTGAAGAGTTCATATCCGCGGATGCAAGTGGCCGCAAGAATCGCGACGCCTGCGAGCACATACGGAATCGGGAGGCGGCGGCGGTGGTTGGCGTAGGACTGGGGCGTGTCTGTCATAGGAGGGGGCGTCGATCTTGGACCGTCCGTGGTCGCGGCTCAATCCTTCGGGAGCGCGAGTGCTTGAGCCAGATGATGTCGCAGATGGCCGACATAGTCGCGCATCAAGTAGGCGAGTGTCGCCGGTTGATCGGCCGGAACGCTGCGCCAGGCGATCAGGTCCAATGAATGGGGCGAGCGCTGCGCCCGCGCGATTTCCGGCGGCGTTTCGGCGATCACGCGCGCGAGGTGCAGGTTGTAGAGCCGCCACAGTTCGACCAGATCCTGCCAATCCGCGCGCTCCCAGGCCTGTGCGAGGGCCCAAGCATTCTCGTCGTAGCCAGGAAATACGAGGTCCTTCTGCTCGCGCGCGAGCACGAAGCGGCGATGGTTGTTGCAAGCCGAATCGATGAGGTGGCCGAGCACCTGCCTGGGGCTCCACTTGCCCGGCGCGCGCGGCGTATCAGCGCGTTGCTCGGAAAAAGAGGCCAGTTCAGCCGCGGCCGCTTCGACGGTGCGCCTCAAGTCTTCGCCCAGGGCTTCCATGAATCGTGGAGTGGAACTGACTGCGAGCCCGCGGTCCAGTCGAGGCTCCCAGACTTTTTCGCGCTGCGCTTGCGTTCCAAGGCGCCGGGCCGTGGGATGGCGCGCTCATCCCCGTCCCCGCTCCCTTCGACGTCGATTCCACTGATGCCGCGACCTTCTACCTGGATGCCCTCGGCGCTGTTGCTGGCCGCATCGGCAACGTTTTTTGTGAGTTGCGCCGCTGACGAGAAACCCGCGGCTGGCGAAGCGCAAGTCAGCGTGCCGCGGCACGTCGTAGCGCCCGTGGCCGCTCCGCTTGCCGCTCCCGTCGCGGCGAAGCCCGACGACGAAGACGAAGTCACCGGGAAGAGTCTCTACCAACGCCACTGCGCAGGCTGTCACAACGACAACGGCGACGGCAAGGGCGCGACGATTCTTGCGCAAGGCAAGCAAGCGCGCAGTTTCGCGCAGGGCGGATTTGCGTTCGGCAACACGCCCGAGGCGATCTTCAAGACGATTACGTCTGGGATTCCTGGCTCGTCGTTGATGCAGCCGTTCAAGAGTCAGATGGACGACGACGAGCGCATGCTCGTCGCGAAGTATGTCCTGACGTTGACGCCGTACAAGGAAGCGGAGGCGGCGTCCGATTCGATCATGATCGTCGGCGATCGGGCGGTCGTCGCCTACGGGAAGCTGCCGGCACTGCACGACGGGGGCACCGAGTCCCCGCGCGGATTGATGGTCGGCCTGCCCGGTGGCATGTCGTTCGAGTACGGCATCGACAATGCGCGCCTGCTCGCGGTGAGGCGAGGTGCGTTCGTGGACCGCACCGACTGGAACGAGCGGGGCGGCGGGGTGCTCAAGCCACTTGGGAAACTTGTGCGTGAAACCGGAATCGAAGATCTCGAAATGGTGGGTACACAACCGCCTTCGCAGCGTTCGTGGTTCATGTCCTCCGACTCTGACATGTACTCCATGATGAGATTCTCCGTTTCCGCGACGCGGGTGATAGGTGCAAGAGCGCAAATCGAGATGCGTCCGATCGAGCCGACGCGGGGCCCGGCGTGGGCCGGGCAAAGAGTAGGGCGCGTGGTAGAAACGCTGTTTCAGCCCACACTTTCAGCGGATACGAGCTTCGGGCGCCAGATCGTGATCGAACCCGCCGGTGGTATCCATCCCCTGGATCTCAGGGTGCTAGTGGCCGGGTGGAACGCGGGCGAGCTGGTCGAGTGGAAGCTCGATTCGCAGGGTCATTACGAGAGTGGATGGCTCGTTCTGCGGCGTGGCGACGAATTCGAGTGCCGCCATGTCCACACTGAACAAGGTTTGGAGCAAGAGGCGGGGCTCGACTTGAGCCCAAGAGTGGATCGAAAAGGTGCTGGAGAACTGTGCGCGACTTTCGTGCACACGGGTGCGTCTCGCGGCGCGTTCACGATGACGATCGTGACCGTGTTCGTGGGTTCCTGGGATGAGTCCACATTGACGTCGTGGTCGAGTGAGTTGATGCGATGAGAGTCTTCGTGAACATTGCAACGCTTGTGGCACTGCCCACGCTCGCGTTCGCGCAGCAGCCGACCGCGCCCGGCGCTACGGCGCCTAGCGAAGCGGACTACTACACCGTCGACTACCTCGTACCTCCGACCGGCGCGCGCGTCGAAGTTGGCGGGATGGATTTCCTACCCGACGGTCGCATGCTCGTGAGCACGCGGCGCGGGCAAGTCTGGCTGATCACCAATCCGCTGGCCAAGGATCCCAAGGACGCGCACTTCTCGCTCTTCGCCGAAGGTCTCCAAGAAGGACTCGGTCTCAAGGTTGTCGGCGAAAAAATCTTCGTCCTGCAGCGCGCGGAGCTTTCCGAGTTGATCGACAACGATCACGACGGCCGCTGCGACGAAATTCGGCGCGTAGCGAACGATTGGGGCGTTAGCGGTCACTACCACGAATTCGCATTCGGCCTGCCGCGCGACAAGGACGGCAACTTTTTCATCTCGCTCAACGTTTCCTTCGGCGATCCGCAGTGGTGGCACGGTCGCTCGACCGTTCCGTATCGCGGCTGGGTCCTGAAGCTGACGCCCGAGGGCAAGACGATTCCTTTCGCCAGAGGATTCCGCAGTCCCTGCGGACTGGGCATGAACCTCGAGGGCGATCTTTTCGAGACCGACAACCAAGGCGACTGGATGCCGGCTTGTCCGATCTATCACGTTGTCGAAGGCGGCTTCTACGGTCACCCGGCGTCGCAAAACTGGACGCCGAGTTATCGCGAAGCGAATCGCACCGCGTCGGACACGATTCCGCCGACGACGCCGCGCCGGCAGGCTGCGGTCTGGATTCCTTATGATTGGTCGCGTTCGGCCGGAAGCCTCGTTGTCGCTGACACGAAGGGCAAGTTCGGCCCCTACGACGGACAGTTCTTCGTCGCCGAGCTGACCAACGGCATGGTCTTCCGCTCGATGCTCGAAAAAGTGCGCGGCGAATATCAGGGAGCGGTGCTGCCGTTCCGCCAGCACGTCGGATCCGCGGTGCGCGTGACGTTCGCGCCGGATGGAACGCTGTTCGCCGGCTTCACCGATCGCGGTTGGGGCGGGCAGGCGCCGGGCGACGGCGTCGGACGCGTGCGGCCGACCGGGCGTGTGCCGATGGAGATCCGCAACGTGCACCTCGTCGACGACGGCTTCGAAGTCGAGTTCACGCTGCCGCTGAAGTCGGCGCCTGCGGCTTCGTCGGTCAATCTCTTCCAGTACGACTACGACTATTGGTGGGAGTACGGCTCGCCCGCGCGCCACCAGACGAACCTCGCGATCGAGCGGGTAGCGCTCTATCCCGACAGCAAGCGCATCCACGTGATCACGAAGAGCTTGAAGCCGGGCATGTGTGCGCGCGCGCACTTCGACGGCATCGTTTCGGAGTCGGGCGAGCGGCTGCTGCACGAGGAGTTCAGCTACACGATCAACCAGATGCCTTCGGGGCCGGAGAACACAGAGCTTGTCGCCAAACTCGTTCCGCCGCCGCCGGCGAAGGAAAGTTCGGCGGAAGGAATGCTCGAGCTGACCTGGGGCGACGCGCTCGATTCATGGAGAACGACAGGCTGGAGCGCGAAGAACACGGACTTCGGTCTGGATTCCGCCGACAAGCACAAGCTCGCGGCCCACGGCGATCCGACCGGCGACAACAGCGCCGTGCTCGTCAACGACGGTACGAATCCCAGCGAACTCATCAGCCGCTACGACTTCGGCGACGTGTATGTGCATGCCGACTTCATGCTGCCCGAGGGCGGGAACTCGGGGCTGTACATGATGGGGCGATACGAAGTGCAGCTGCTCGATTCGACGGGGAAGACGAGTCTGAACTTCGGCGACTGCGGCGGAATCTACGAGGCCTACGGCGAAGGCTCGAAGTGGCGCGGACGCGCGCCGATGTTCAATGCGTTTCGCGGGCCGGGGCAATGGCACGGGTTGACGATCAGGTTCCGGGCGCCGAAGTTCGATGCGAGCGGAGCGAAGATCGCGAACGCGCGGTTTGAGCGCGTGATGATCGACGACGTTCTGCTGCAGGAGAATATCGAAGTGCCGGAGCCGACGCGCGGCGCGATCGCGGAGCCGCGCGAGGTTGCGTCAGGGCCGCTGAGGTTCCAAGGCGATCACGGGCCGGTGGCGTTCAAGAATGTTTGGGTCAGACCGATCGTGGAGACGTCGGACGCGGGCGAGAGTCTGATCGTCGGCGACAAGTTTGGCGGAGCGGCGCTGCCGCAGGGCTGGACAGTCGCGGACGGAGTCCTCTCCGCCATCGATGGAGCGAGCGATCTCGACGGCGTGCTGGCGAACCCGCCGGGCAATGTGCGGCTCTCGTTCGACGCCAAGGTCGCGAAGGGCTGCAGCAGCAAGGTCTACCTGCGCCGAAACGAGATCGGGTCGCCGGGATTCGGCATGAGCCTCAGCGTCTTCTCGAAGGATCCGGAGCAGGCTGGGTCTTTGCTGCTGGGCTCTTCAAAGCCCGTGCGCGGGCAGTTGGCCCCGAATGACCTGTGGTTCCACGCGGAAATGGTCCTGCGGGAGACGGACAAGCAAACCCTCGTGGAGACCTATATCAATGGACTGAGGCTCGGCGATCAGCTCGACTTGGCCTTGGAGTTCAAGGTCGGGGGGGTCA
>JAYUUV010000298.1:0-2089 GCA_043754695.1 Planctomycetota bacterium | reverse complement strand
GGTCTGAAGATCGAAGTGCACGCCGTCGATCTTGCGTTCGACACGCATCTGATTGGCCGTGTAATAACCCTCGACCGAGAGCTGGTGTTTCGCGCTTTTCAAGCGCAGCAGGAAGTACTCCAGGCTGCCCTGCGCCACGCGCAGCAGACTCTCGATTTCGACGTGCGTGCCATCGGCCTGGGGCACCACGCGCAGCCCGCAAAAAGAGAGCTTTCCGTCGGCCGCTTTGACGATCGTGTAGCGTTCGGCCGCGCTGCGCACGCCAAGGGCCGAAGTCTCGCAATAACCGGCCAGCACCAGCTCACCCTCGACCTTCGGCGGATCGCCGACTTCGATCGGGCGCGTGGCGTCGGCCTGGGCGCGCAACTGGCGTTCGCGCAGTCCGGCCAGCGCGGCATCGAGCTCTGAGCGCGAACTCGGCCGTCCGCGCAGCACGACCCATTCGGGTTTGCGCAGTGCGGCGATGTCCTTGGACGGATCGGCGCTGAGCAGGACCAGATCGGCGTACTTGCCGGCTGCGATCGAACCGCGCTCGGCCTCGATTCCAAGCGCGCGAGCCGCGCCGAGTGTCGCAAGCCGCAGAATTTCGCGCGCTGCAAGTCCGGCGCTCTGCCACAACGAAAGTTCATCGTGCAGGCCCGTACCGGGGAACAACCAGGGGTGCGGCGCGCCGCTGCCGGGAACGAGTTGGGCACCGGCGGCATGCAATTTCACGAGCAGTGCACGCTGCGTGGCGACGGCTTTTTCGCCGCGTGTCAAGAAATCCGCCCTGGCCGCGTCGTCCTTGAACAGCGCGGCGCGCGCGGCGAGTTCGCTGCGCCAGTAGTTCGCGAATTGAGGCGAGAGCGACTCGAGCTGCGGCGACTGCGCCGTATGGGCGGCGAGCATGCGCGCATTGCCGTTGAGGAAGGGCACGATACGCGCGTGTTTTTCGCCGAGCTTGGCGATCGCCGGTTCGAACTCGGCGATCGTCACACTGTCCCAGGCTCGCCCCTGCGGCATCAGCGCATCCAGGAACAGGAGTCCGTCCTGTCCGCCATCGAGCGCGTCGCTCCAACTGATGTCGCGCGGCAGCGGTCCCCAGACCTGCCGATGGTTGGCGTGCGCCACTTCGATCAACTTGCGCCACGCCGGCGCGCTCAAGGCGGATTGGAAGGCGACGAAGTCGATGCCTTCGGCGAACAAGGGTTCGATCTGCGCCTGTGCCTCGAGCGGCGTGCGCGCGACCGAAGCGTCGGTCGTCGAAGGCGGGAAGCCGTCGATCACCGGCCCGCAGATGCGAAGCGCCGGAAATCCTTCGCGCTGCGTCGAGGCTTTTGCTTCGAGAATCTTCAGCACACTGTTGCCGTGGTCGCACAAGAGCGCGATGCCCGCGGATGCGTAGAGCGGATCATGGTCCTGCTCCCAATACGCGAAACCATCGATCGGCGCGGCGCACAGGAACAGGCCGCGGCCGTCGATCTCGCGCGCGCCGGCCGGCACGGCCAGGTTTTCGCCGAGCTCGCGAATTTTTTCGCCCTCGATCAGGACCGTCACGATGCGCGGGGCGAGGGCGGGGTCCTCCGGCACCCATTGGGCGCCGGTGATGGCCAGGATTTGCGCCAGAACGAAGCTCAGCATGGCAGGCAGGATCGCACGCTGGGTCCGGCGCCGCAAACGAAGCCGATTGCGCTCACCCTAGATCGCCCGATTCTCGTATCCTCTTCGCCCCCATGACTCCGGGCAACTACGACGACCGCGGCGGACCGCTGCGCCCCCAATATGGCGGGCGCTCCAACTTTGGTCGCGGCAACGACGCGCGGCGCAACGAGCGCGGCGATCGAGGCGGCGGCCGCCAAGGCTACGGACGTCCGCGGCGCGACGAGCGCCCCGACCCGAGTCTGCCGCCGCCGTTCGATCCGACGCGCGAAGGCGAGACCCAGGAGGATCCCGAGGAACGCGCCGAGGGTGAAGGCGACGCGGGGTTGCAACCGGGCGCGGAGTTCGAGGCTGGACATGTGGGCGCTCGCCCCGGGCAACCCTCGGCCGACGTGCGCTCCGTACAACTCGATTCCGACGAGGAAGTTACCACGGGCCCGTGGATCTTCGC
>JAYUUV010000297.1:0-13154 GCA_043754695.1 Planctomycetota bacterium | reverse complement strand
CGCCGAACGCATTCGCGGCAGTGTGCAGGGCGAGGAATTCGAGCAATTTGATTTCACGCCGCAGCAATACGACACGCTGATCAAGCTCAGCGCCGTACTCTGCCGCCTGCTGCCGAAGATCGAGCCCGACGCACCGCGCGACGCGTCAGGCCGCGTGCGCACCGACGCGCTTTTGCCCGAGGAATTCGCCGATTTCCACGGCATCCTTGGCCACGATCACGTCACGCGCGAAAAAAACGATCCAGGTCCGGCCATGGATTGGGAGCGTTTCCTGGAAGCTGTTCGCGCGCGGCTGTGAGCCACGCGGCAGGCGCTCAACCCTCGCCGAGCGCCGCGCGCAGGCTTCCGCCGCTTTGCGCGAGGCACTTGCGCGCAGCCACGGTGTCGAGCCCGCGACGCGCCATGATCACGGCGACTTGAACCTGCCCTTCGGCAAGCCGCAGCCAGCGCGCTGCCGCGGCGCGATCGCAACCGACGATTTCCTCGACCAGCCGGATGCCGCGGTCCTCGAGCTTCGCGTTGCCGCGCGTGTTGACGGCGACCATCAAGTTGCCGTGCACTTTGCCCAGGCGACACATGACCAGCGTGCTGATCGTATTGAGCACGAGCTTCGTCGCCGTGCCCGCTTTCATGCGCGTCGAACCCGTGAGGACCTCAGGTCCGGTGACGACGCGAATCGAGACATCGGCGGAGTCGTCGACGAGTTCGCGCGGCACGCAAGCCAGGAAGACTGTCGCTGCGCCGCGCTTGCGCGCGAACTCGAGACCCGCGCGCACGAACGGCGTGCTGCCGCTGGCGGCGACACCGAACAGGACGTCGCCTGGACCGAAGCCGCGGCGTTCCAACTCTAGAGCAGCGCTCTGTTCGTCGTCCTCCGCGCCCTCGACCGCACCGTTCAACGCCGCCGGGCCTCCGGCGATCAACGCTTGAACGAGTTGCGGATCGCTTTGAAACGTCGGCGGACATTCGACGGAGTCGAGCATTGCCAGGCGCCCGCTCGTTCCCGCGCCGAGATAGAAGAGTCGCCCGCCTGCGCGCAGCCGCAATGCGATCAAATCGATGGCTTGGGCGATCTCTCTTTGCGCGGCGCCAAGCGCCGTATGAATCGCGCGATCCTCGGCCTGGATCAATGCCACGGCCGCTTCGGTCGTGAGCTGATCCAGCTCCAGCGAAGCCGGATTGCGCTGTTCCGTCGGCAGGCTTGCGCGGTCCATGATCACTCCGCAGCCGGTTTGCGGCGCGATTCGCCCGGAGCCCACATGTTGCGGCCGAGCGAAAGCCCGCCATCGACGACCAGGCACTCACCGGTGATGTACTGCGCGGCGGGGGAGAGCAGGTAGAGGCAATGGCCGGCGACTTCTTCGGCCGTCGCCAGGCGTCCGAGCGGAACTTGCGCCTCCAATCGTTCGCGCATTCCAGGCTGCGGCCACAGGCGCTCCGCCGCGCCCTCGGAATCGAACGGGCCGGGCGCAACCGCGTTGACACGAATGCCAAAGCGGGCCCATTCCGCGGCGAGGGTCCGCGTCATCGCCAGCACGCCGGCCTTGGCGCTGGCCGAGTGCACGACACCGGGCATGCCGGTCCAGGCGTAGGTCGCGACGATGTTGAGGATCTGTCCGCGGCCCTTGTCGATCATCGAGCGGCCGACGTAGCGCGAGCAGAAAAAAGTGCCGTCGAGCACGATGCCGAGCACGCTGCGCCAGGCGCGCGCCGAGAGCCGTTCGGCCGGGCACAGGAAATTGCCGGCCGCATTGTTGATCAGGATGTCGATGCGGCCAAAGCGCGCCTCGAGGTCAAGGGCGGCGCGCTCGACCGCCACGGGCTCGCGCACATCGAGCGCGATGGCGTGAACTTTCCAATCGCGTTCGCGCGCTTCCTCGAGCACGGCGCCGTGATGAACTGGATTGCGCGAGGCCACGATCACTTCGGCTCCCAGCGCCGCCAGGCCGCGCGTCAATTGAAGTCCGAGGCCCGTGCCGCCGCCGGTGACCAGGGCAATTTGCCCCTCGAACGTGCGCTCGGGGAGCCAGCGTGCCGCGGCGGGCAGAGCGCGATCGTGCATGCGCGCCAGCCTGACCGAGACGCGCGCGGCGATCAATACTCGCGCACGTCGCCTGGGGGTTTCACGCGCTCGATCTTGATCTCGTTCGGGCTCGGCTCGGCGGGAGGAGCGGGTGCTTCGTCACTCTGCATGCTTTCGCTTTCGATTTCGTCCGACTCCGGCTCCCACTCCGACGGCCATTCACCCTTTTGTTCCAGGTGTTGACGCCAGCGCTCGAGCGCGCCGGACTGTTCGGCCCGGCGCACGACCACGATGCCGACCACGATCGCGAACCCGACCAGCGCGAAGAAGGCGGCGCTCAGCAGCACAGCCGTCAGGGCACAACCGCCGGCAAGGCCCAGTGCCGGGCCCTCACGTCTGGCGGAAAATCGAAAGGCCGCGTAGGCGATCAATGCCAAGGCGGCCAGGAAGCCCGCGAAAAGCGCGGTCACGACGATCAGCGTAGGGGCCATGGTGATTGAGAGCTTGGCTGCGGACGGGGCGGCGAGGGACTTGGACGGAGCGCGCGGAAGGAGCCGCCTGCGCACCGGACCCGATTCTATTCGCGAAGCTGCTCTGCGCGCTGCGTTGGACGCGGTAGGGAGTTCTGAGGGGCGCTGTTAGATTGTGCGCCACGCGTGCGCGCCCTCCCCAACTCTCCGCTTCCCGCTCCATGCAAATCCTCGAAAGTCTGGTTCTAGGTTCCGCCGTGCGCGGCAGTTCCGCTCCCGTCCTGCTCTTCAATCCGACCACCGAAGAGCCGCTGGCCGAGGTACGCGCGGGCGGAATCGACTTCAAGGCAGTGCTCGAGTACGCCCGCTCGAGCGGCGGGCCGGCCCTGCGTGCGCTGAGTTTTGCGCAGCGCGGCGCGATCTTGAAGACGCTTTCGGCCGCGATCCACGCCGAGCGCGAAGCCTTGATCGAACTGTCGATCCAGAACGCGGGCACGCCGCGCGGCGACGGCAAATTCGACATCGATGGTGCCACGGGCACGCTGGCGTATTACGCGGCGCTCGGCGAGTCGCTGGGCGAGCGGCGCGTGCTCGCAGACGGCGAAGGCGTTCAACTCGGGCGTACGCCGCGTTATTGGGGGCAGCACGTGCTCGTCCCGCGCCAAGGCGCGGCGCTGCACATCAATGCGTTCAATTTTCCGGCCTGGAACATGCTGGAGAAGGCGGCCTGCGCCTTGCTCGCGGGCGTGCCGGTAATCGAGAAGCCGGGCACTTCGACGGCGCTGGTAGCCGCGCGCATCGCGCGCATCGTGCATGACTGCGGCGCCCTGCCGAAGGGCGCCTGGCAGTTCATCGCCGGATCCGTCGGCGACCTCGTCGATCACCTGCAGGCCCAGGACGCGATCGCTTTCACCGGAAGCTCGCGCACGGCTGCGATCCTGCGCGGACATCCGAACGTGGTGCGTTCGAACGTGCGCATCAATCTGGAAGCCGATTCGCTCAACGCGGCGATTCTTGGGCCCGACGTCGATTCCTCGAGCGAGACCTACGCTCTTTTCCTGTCGAACGTCGCGCTCGACATCACGCAGAAGTCTGGGCAAAAGTGCACCGCGGTGCGCCGGATCCTGGTGCCGAAGGAGCGCGTCGCCGAGGTGCGCGCGGATCTCGTCGCAGCGCTGGCGAAAGTGAGGATGGGGGATCCCGCACTGCCCGACAATCGCATGGGCCCGCTCGCTTCGAAGGCGCAGTTCGACGATGTGCGCGCGGGAATCACGCGCCTGGCGAGTGCCGCGGACATCGCCTGCGGCGGGCCCGAGCGCGCGCGAGAACGCGGTTACTTCGTCGCGCCGACGTTGTTGGTCGCCCACGATCCGAACGCGGAAATTTTTCACGCCGAAGAAGTCTTCGGGCCGGTCGCGAGCCTGCTTGCCTATTCGGGCTCCGCCGATGAGGCCTGTGCAATCGTCGCGCGCGGCGGTGGCGGGCTGATCGCCAGCGCGTATTCGAACGCAACGGATTGGGTCGAGAGCATCGTGCACGGACTCGCGCCGTGGCATGGTCGCCTGTGGATCGGCAGCGACCGCATGGCCGAGCAGTCGCTGCCGCCCGGAATGGTGCTGCCGGCTTCGATCCACGGCGGGCCCGGGCGAGCGGGCGGCGGCGAAGAACTCGGCGGTCTGCGCGGGCTCGGCTTCTACCAGCAGCGCACGGCGCTGCAGGGTTTCAAGAGTCAGATCGCGGCCTTCGCAGCCAGCGAGTCCAGCGCAGTTAGTTGAGCAGCGGGCGCGGCTCGCTTGGAGCGGCGCGGCGGCGCAGGCAGCGGGCCGACAGTACACCCGCAGCCTTCATTTTTTCGCCGGCGCCGGCGCGCTCGTCGTCCCGGCGCTCGGCGTCACGGGCGAGTTGTTCCATTGGGCCTTGTTGGCTTCCCACCAGGCCAGCCAGGCGCGATTCGAGCTTCCATGATTCATGCCGGTCAGGTCGATCAGCGCGCTGCGCACCAGGCGAGCTTCACTGGCGTAGCTGACGACGTAGCTGCCCAGCACGCGCGCATCGAGGACCGAGCCTTCGACCAATACATTGATCTGCGGATCCGCGATCGCGGATCCGTTGGCGACTTCGACGTCGAAGTCCTGCACGTAGGCAGTCTGCGTACCGATGTAGATCGAACCGCTCGAGCTCGACGACGGTCGACCCGACTGAATCGCCGAGTTGACGCGGCTGAGGTGGGTCATCAGTGGCTGCACAGTCGAGGGGTACGCCATGACGCCGAGGGCTTGGATCGAATTCTCGCGCAGGCGCGGATTGACGGAGTTCAGGGCTTTCAGCGCAGGTCCGGCCACCGCGGGGTCGCGAACATCGCGAAGCGCGCGCGCCGCTTCGACGCGCACTTCGTCGGCGCCGTCAAGGACCGAGCGATTGATCAACTCCTTGACCTCGTCCACGCGCAAATTCTGGCCGGGAAAAATCCGGCGCAGCGCGAGCGCCGAAAGGGCGCGCAATCGCGGCGAGTGGGAGACGAGTTGCGCGCGCAGTTCGGTTCGAAGTTCGTCGCCGCTCGCGCCGCTGGCGATGCGTTGGATCGCGATTTCGCGCAGCGACGGCGTCGCGTTCGCTGCGGCGCGCAGCACGGACAGGGTCGGTTCTTCGCTCGCCATGGCGCTGTCGATGGCGCCGATTCGAAGTTCAGGCGCGATGCGAGTCAGCACACTCAGGGCCTGCGTCTGATCAGGGTCCGAAACAAGCACTCGATCGAGTTGAGTGAGTGCTTCGGTGCTGAGTCCCTGGCGCAGCATCCAATCGGCGAGTCCGACGCGCTTGCTGTTCTGCTCGGCGCGCGGCACGCTGCCGATCTGCGCTTCGAGCCGCTTGGCGTCGGTGAGCGCATCGCGCTCGAGGACCGCGCGCACGACCATGGCCTCCGGCAGACGGGTCCACTGATTGCGCTGCTCCTGGATCTCCCAGCCTGTGTCCGTGGGGCGGGCGCGGACCCGCAAGACTTTGCCGTCGGCGAGGGTCAAGAGCCGTGCGGCTTCGTCGGCGGCCGGTGCAATTTCGACGGGCGGGACTGCGGGAACCTGCCCGATGCCCGCGACCTGAAGCGAAGTCGATGCCGCGAGCAGCGCCAGGAACGGAATCAGGCCGAAGGATGTCGGGGCGTGTTTCATGTGACGGGGTGCTCGCAGAAAGTAATGTCCCGAAGGTTAGCGCGCGTGCGGGCTGCAATTACCGAATGCCCCTTCGACCGTGGGTAAGTCCTAGCCCGTGCGTCCGGCCCAGAGAAGGCGCTTCGAAAGCCCAGTTGCAATGCACCCCATGCCCCGGGGAGTTACTGGCTCGGCCGCGCCGAGGTGAACGGGGGGGCTGCCACCGGACCGTGCTCGCACGGAACCGGTCTGCCTGGCAGCCGCCCCCTTCCCTCCCACGAACCAGGTCGTCGAAGACCCCTGCACCGCTCGCACTTGCGAGCGGCCGTCCCGCGAGCGGCAGGGCGGAGTTTTCGATACCCGCGCCCGCCCCGAAGCTCGCCGCTGCCTGACTCTCAGCGATTTCCGTGCCAGCCAGGCGCCGCACTTCGCAGGGAAATGTCCGCGCGGGGGCAAGGAGGGAAGGCGAGCCCGCGCGGGACCCGGGTTCCCTGGCCCTGCCATAGAGATCACGGCGGCTTCCACGTGATTGGCCCGTGCTCGCCCGTCGAGAGCCATGGGACCCGCCGGCGGTCGAGTTCTGCCGCGATGTTCGGGCGTCCGGGCGCGCTGACCCAGACCTCGGCGGGCTCCAGGGCATCCAGGAGCGCGCCCAGATGGCCGGCGCTGGATCCGTGATGGGGTGCGAGCAGCAACCCTCCTCGGTGCTTGCGCAGATGGTCGCGCAACCCGAGGGGCCAACCGTCGTCTACGGCATCCCCTGTCAGCAGGATCGGGACACCCTCGACGGTCAGGAGCAGGGAGCGCGAGCCCTCGTTGCCTTCCAGATCGCCGCCGCGAAGCAGGCGGATCGAGAGGTTGGGTCGAGTTCCCAACAGCTGGAACTCGCCCGCTGAGATATCGAAGTGCCGACAAGTGTGCGGAAGGCGCTCAGCCAATCGTGCGGGTAGCGCACCTGCCCATTGGACGGGGGGAGCTCGTTCGAGCACCCAGCGCAACCCGGCGGAGTGGTCGCTGTCGCGGTGCGAGAGCACGACCTTCGTATGCCCGACCTCCCAAGCGCGCAGCAGCGGCGCGAGTGCATCCTGGGCCACGCGCGAGCGGTCGCGCGAGCCGCAGTCGAACACCCAACACGGCTCGCCGGGCGCCCGAAACACGACCGCAGTGTCATGCCCCACATCCAGAACGTGCAGTTCGAAGGCTGCGGGCGCGGGAGCCCAAGGCAGCAGCAGGGCCGCGGCACAGAGTGTCGCAAAGCCACGCAGGATCTCGGCCCAGCGCCCCGCGCTGAGCGCTCGCCGAAGCAGCAGCCCCGCCAGCGCCAGCGTGCCCCAGATCAGCCAGGCCGGCCGTTCTGGAAGCAGCGTGGGCGTGCCGGGCAGGCGATCCACGCACTCGAGCGCCGACAGCAGCAAGTGGCTCAGCCAGGTGAAGAGCACGCCGAGCAGCCCTAGCGGAGCGACGAACATGAGCATGCCGACGGCGAACAGCGCGATGAACAGCGGTGCGAGCAAAGGCGTCGTCACCAGTCCCCAAGGACAAGCTTCGCCGAAAGTGAGCCAGACGATCGGCGCGGTGGCGAGTACGGCCGCCATCGACGCCGCCACACCGCCGAGCGACGCTCGCAGGCAACGGCGTGCGAAGGCCTTGGCGCACTGACGGGGCCAGCTCAGCAGCAGCTCCTCGGGTCGCGAACGGAGTTCGAGATCGAACACCCGCGCGAGCCAGGCGGTCAGTGGGCGCGTTGCCACGATCAGGCCCAAGGTGGCCGCGTACGAGAGTTGGACGCCCACATCGGAGACCGCCGCCGAGTCGAGCCAACACTCGACGCACAGCGCTGCCGCCCACAGCGAGAGCGCATCGATTCTGCGCGACGAACGGAATGCGGCTGCCGACCCGCGGCCGCGACTCGGCCAGAAGGCCGCGGTCGCGGCCAGTCCGACCGCGATTGCGGAACGGCGCACCGGGGCACCTCCACCCGTCAGCGGTACATAGGCAACGCACAGCACGACCGATATGCCCATGGACACCCAGGCCAACGCGCGCCGGTGTCGGGGAAAGTTCGTCGCGAGCCGCTCCGCCAGAGCAGCAAATGGGCGCACGATCAGCCACGCCATCATGGCCACATGCCAGCCGCTGACCGCGAGCACGTGCCGCAGTCCATTGCGCGTGAACAGATCCGCCGTCTCGGCGTCGAGTGCGCTCGAGTCGCCGAGCAGAAAGGCCTGCGCGAGCGAGGCAGCCTCAGCGTCCTCGAGCAAAGCCGCGCGACGTTCCAGGTCGCCGCGCCAGGCGGCCATCCAACCGTCGGCCTCGGCTGCCGTAGCCAGTCTGATGACTTCGTCCGCATGCGCGACGATCAGCTCTCGCGCGGACGACTGCGCATTGCCGTTCCGATCCTCCGCGAATCCATTCGGTCCACGGGCCGCAGGCACGGGCGCGTCACCGCGCAGGATGCGAACTTGATCTCCGTCGTGCACACAACCGCGCGGCAGTTCGAAGCTCGGCGTGCCCGGGCCCACGGCCGCCAGGTTGCCGCGCATCTCGTCATCGCCTTCGCGACGCGTACGCCAGATGCCCTGCCAGGCGCTGACTTCGGCGCTCCAGCGCACATCAGGTTCGGGCAACGAGCGCAGGGCTCCCAGCACGAAGATCAGCGCGAGCAGAGCAGCGCCGACCGTCGCGCTTGGCAAGTCGAAGTCGGTCGATCCGTCGAGGGACCGCGAAGCGTGCCCACTTGCGTCGCGCGAAATCGCGGCCCGCCAGCCCAGCCAGAGCGAGGCGATTGCGATCGCCACGCCGAGCAGTACTTCGCGAGGAACGAAGCCGCGCGCTCCAAAGGCAGAGCCGAGTGCCAGTGCAATCGCGATGGAAAAGAGCGGCCTGGCCGGTGCCCGCGATCGGGATGCCAGTGGCTCGGTCGCCAAGCGGGCCGGCGGAGTTGCGACAGGAATTCCCACCACACAACGACCGGCTCAGCGCGCTCGGGTGGCCTGAAATCCCTGAAAAATCGACGCAAACCGGGCTGAAGTGGGAAACGGCTCGCTGAATTCGCCGGTCGCATCCGCGCCGTCGCTTGCGCCTGTACGCGCGTGCAAAGCTCGAGACGAGAGCACGGGACCTGCCGGCGGGCCGCACAGTCCGCAACTCGCGAACCTGGAGGGCGCCAGGGATCGCCGCGCTTGTTAGACTCTTCGCCCCCAATGTCCGCGAAAACTCGCTCCGTTCACGCCCTTTTTCCGGGCACCTTCGATCCGGTGACCCACGGTCACCTCGACATCGTTCGCCGGGCGGCGCAGCTTTTCGATTCCGTCACCGTGGCCGTCGCGCAACATCCCTCCAAGAAGGAACTCCTGCCGGTCGAGCAGCGCCTGGCCCTGTTGCGCGAAGTCACGGCCGAAATCAGCGGTGTCGAAGTCGTGCGACTCGACGGGCTCGTGGTCCACGGCTGCGAGCGCCTGGGCGCGACGGTGATCGTGCGCGGCGTGCGCAGCGCGAGCGATGTCGATTACGAACTGCAGATGGCGCGCGCCAACCGCGCGCTGGCGCCCCAAGTCGAGACCGTGCTGCTGGCCAGTTCGCCGGAGCACGCGCACATCTCCAGCACGCTCGTGCGCCAGATCGCCGAGATGGGCGGCGATCTCACAAGCTTCGTACCGCCGGCAATCGCGCGTCGATTGGGCAAGCAACCCGCACGCCTCTCCACAAGGAAACGCAAATGAGCGCACGTCGACTGGTCGCGACCGAAAACGCACCCAAGGCCATCGGACCCTACAGTCAAGCCGTCGTCGGCGCGGGCCTCGTGCACTGCTCCGGACAGATCGCGCTCGATCCCAAGACCGGCGAGCTCCTGGCGGGGGACGTGCGTGCACAGACCGAGCGCGTGCTGAAGAACCTCGAGGCGGTGCTCGTCGCCTCGGGCTCGAGCCTGGCCCAGGTCCTCAAGTGCAATGTCTTCCTCATGGACATGGCCGACTTCCCGGCAATGAACGAGGTCTACGGCCGCTACTTCCCCGCGGCGAATGCGCCCGCGCGCGCCACGGTTGCCGTGGCCGGGCTGCCCAAGGGCGCGCGCGTCGAGATCGACTGCGTGGCGCTGGTCTAGTCCCCTGTCAATCCAAGCAAGAAAAGAACTGCCATGGGCCTAGCCTGCGGAATCGTCGGACTGCCGAACGTCGGCAAGTCCACCATTTTCAACGCCATCACTGCCGCCGGAGCGGAGAGCGCCAATTATCCCTTCTGCACGATCGAGCCGAACATCGGCGTGGTCGACGTGCCCGACGAGCGCTTGGAGAAGATCCACCAGTTCGTCGAGACCGACCGCATCGTGCCCGCCGCCTTGAAAATCGTCGATATCGCGGGCCTGGTGGCGGGCGCTTCGAAGGGCGAAGGACTCGGCAACAAGTTCCTAGGCAACGTGAAGGAATGCGACGCGATCCTGCACGTCGTGCGCTGTTTCGCCAAGGGCGACATCATCCACGTTTCGGGCAGCGTGGATCCGCTGCGCGACATCGAAGTCATCGAGCTCGAACTCGCGCTCGCCGATCTCGACACTGTGACACGCGCGCTGGAGCGCGTCACGAAGAAGGCCCGCGGCGGCGACAAGGAATCGATCCTGCAGCGCGACACCTTCGAGAAGGCGCGGGTCGTGCTCGAAACCGGCGTGCAGCTGCGTCTGGCCGAATGGACCAAGATCGAGCGCGAGGCGCTCAAGCCCCTGTTCCTGATCACGATGAAGCCCGTGCTGTTCATCGCCAACGTCGGCGACGACGACCTGGAAGGAACCGGCCCCGGCGTGCAGATCGTGCGCGAGCACGCGCGCAAGAGCGCCGCGGAGATGGTCGCGTTGTGCGGCGACATCGAAGGCGAGCTGATGGCGATGGAAGCGGCCGATCGCACGAGCTTTCTCGCCGACCTCGGACTGCGCGAGCCGGGTCTGCATCGCCTGATCCGCAAGGCCTTCGACCTGCTGGGTCTGCAGACGTTTTTCACCGCCGGCAAGATCGAGGTGCGCGCCTGGACGATCCACAAGGGCGATACCGGTCCGGTGGCCGCAGGCGTGATCCACTCGGACTTCGAGAAGGGCTACGTGCGCGCGGAGATCTACTCGCTCGACGACCTAGTGCAGTACAAGAGCGAGTCGGCGATCAAGGCCGCCGGAAAAATGCGCAGCGAAGGTCGCGACTACGTGATGCGCGACGGGGACATCGCGCACTTCTTGATTTCGAAGTAGCGGGGTGGGGAGGCGAGAAGGCGCAGCTTGCCCGTCCGAATCTAGGCAGCTTGGCGAACGCTTGCTTCCTGGCAAAAGCGCTCTGAGAGCAACGGCCACGTAGCGCTCTACCGGCCACGGCGCCTTGAACGTCGGGGCAACTGCCCGGAAAGCGGCCTGGCTCCTACGGAGCCTTCTCCTCTACCGACTTTCCCTCTCCCCGCACGGGGGAGCACTGCTTGGACATTCAGGTCTGTACGCCGAGCGCGGGTAGCACCCAGCGCTGCAGCGCATACCAGGCCACGATCGCCGCCCCGATCAACACGACTTGCGTCCACATCTTGTTCTTCATCTGGGCTGTGCGACTGGGTTTTTCGAGCCGGCGTTTGGGGAATTGGCACCCCCAAGCTCATGATTCGTTCTAAGCTCGGATTGCCCTCGACTGGGAGTGCCGGTCCAGGAAGTTTCTGAAATCTGTGATTCAGGAAACTTCCGGCCACGCGACTCTCGTCTCCTAACCTAGGTTGCTTTGGACGTCTCCCGAGGTCCTCTGCCCTACATGCATCGCATCCTGCTTTTCGCCTTGGTCTTCGCGCTCCTGTTCCTTGCCTGGGACACCCGCAAGGGGTACGTCCTGGCCGGGGGGAAGCAGTCCGCCTCGAGCGTGCAGGCGGTCCCGACGGCGAGCGACGAGGCCCGGACTCCGCAGGACGCTGACACGCGCCTGGTGATCCAGGGCGCCTTCGCCGAGCCCGCCCTGCAGGATCGACTCGACGCGCGCGTGGAAGCGCGGCCCGATGTTTGGGCGCAATTCGAGTTGGAGACCCCGATCGGGCCTCGTCCAGAGGTGGTTCTAGCCGACGCCGAGGCTTGGATGGCCGCGAACTTCCCGGAGGGAGGAGCCACGCTCGAAGCGGACGCGCCCAAGACGGCCGCAGCGCCGGACGGCTTGGCCATTCGAATGGGGATGGCCGCTGACGGGGCGGACGGGGCCAAACGGTCGAATCCCACCGACCCGGACAGCGAGCCGGCCCCGATCTACGTCGCCTCGCTGGCTCGCATCGAAGGCCTGAGCGGCGACATGCCAGCTTGGTTCGGATTGCTCGACATGGCTCTCCAACCCGCTGGCCATTCCTCGATCGACGGATACGCCGCCGGCCCCGGCGAGCTGGAAATTGGCGATACGGCCTGGATCAGCGACGAGCGAGGCAACCTGGTCGCCCGCGTCCGAGAGCTCGACGGACTGGGGTTCGAACTCGATCCCAGCTGGCCCTGGAGCGCGCGTCAACGCAGGATTCTGTGGACCGACAGCGGCATCGGCGACCTCGGCGCACGCCAGTACCGACTGATCCTCCAGGGCAACGCGTTCGTGCCTTCCTGGTCGGGTCGCCTGGTCCTGATCCGTTCGGGCGTGCCGTACCAGGGCTTCTTACCGCGCTAGCGCAGGAAACACGCGGCTTGGCGTGTCGCACTGCCTCCGAGAGCCGGCCGCTCACGTGTGCAGCGCTCTCCCGGAACTCGCTCGCGCTGAATGCAGCGCGGATGAAAGGGGCAGCCCGAGGGCGGGTTGGAGTTCGACGCTGCTTCACCCTGAACCTGCGGCAGACTTCGCAGACGCTCGAACTCGGCATCAGCCAGTGGCGCGCAGGCCAGCAGCATCTGCGTGTACGGATGCGCGGGCTCGCGGAACAACTCGTCGCGTGGCGCCGCTTCGATGATCCGCCCGGCGTACATGACGGCCACACGCGGGCAAAGGTGTCGCACCAGCGCGAGGTCGTGGGAGATGAACAGATACGCAAGCCCATAACGTTCCTGCAGATCGCCCAGGACTTCGATCACCTGCGCCTGCACGGAGACATCCAGCGCGCTGGTCGGTTCGTCGAGCAGCAGCAGTTCCGGTTCGAGGGCCAGCGCCCGTGCCAGCGCGATGCGCTGACGTTGGCCACCCGAAAATTCGTGCGGGAAGCGTGTGGCCGACAGCGGGTCCAAGCCGACGGCGTCCATCAGTGCCAGGGCCCGCAGGCGGCGCTCGCGCGGCTTGAACATGCGCTGGATAGCGAGCGGCTCGACGACGCTCTCCAGCGCCGTGCGGCGCGGATCCAGTGATGCGAACGGGTCCTGATGGAGCATCTGCACGCTGCGCTGTGCGGCGCGAGCGCCCTCGCCGCGCAACGACGAACGTTCGACACCGTTCAGCAGGATCGTGCCCGAAGTGACCTGAATGAGGCCCAGGATCGCGCGCGCGATGCTCGACTTGCCCGAACCCGACTCGCCGACCAGGCCGAGCGATTCGCCGCGCGCAA
>JAYUUV010000296.1:0-6017 GCA_043754695.1 Planctomycetota bacterium | reverse complement strand
GATCTTCGTCGCCAGCCGTCTGACCAAGGGGAACTTCCTGTTCCCGACCCGCATCGTCATCGACGACCGAACCGTGATGCGCCACAAGCGCGCGTGGTTCAGCGTCAACGAAGAAAGCGTTTCGATCCGCAACGTGGCGACGGTCAACATCACGACCGGGATCCTGTGGTCGGACATTCGCATCGAATCGAGCGGCGGCTCGGACCCGCTCGAAAGTCACGGACACACGCAAGCGGACGCGCGGCGGATCAAGGAGCGAATCGAGTTGCTCCAGGCGCAGCAGACCAACGACGGTGAGGCGACGCCGGGCAAAAAGAAAACCTGCCCGCACTGCGCTGAACAGATTCAGCTCGCGGCGAAGCTCTGCCGCTACTGCGGCCGCGACGTCGCCTGATTCGCGAGCAACTTGTCCAGCCGTGAATCAACGTGCGGCGAGGACGACATGCGCATCACTCCATCGGCACACGCGACTCGCGGATCTGGTGCGTGCGGCCCGTGGACTTGCTGAGTGCTGCAGCCGCGGCTTCTGCCGCAGCCTTTTCCGCATAGGGAAAAGTCTTGAGCTTCGTCCCACCCGTTCCGCCCACGTCCCAAACGATCTTCATGCGCACGGGTGCCGCAACTCGTTTGGCCCGAGCAACTTTGGCCGGCTTTTCGGCCTGCTTCGCGGCCTTCTCGGCTGCGCTGGCGCGAGCCTCTTCGGCTGCGCGCGCGATACGCTCTCGATTCCCCATCTTGGCCATAGTTCGTTCAGCATAGCGAGATGCACGCTCGAGCGCTGATCCGAGCCCTGAGAATTTCTGCGCAAGCACCCACGGCCCCCGCCTTTGCAGCTCCAAAACCAATCCTGATGAGTCGCTACGCCAAATTTGCACGGGTCTACGACCAAGACGCCCACCAGCTCGTCGCCGAGGAATTCCAGCGCACGATGCGTCGCGAATTGGGCCGCCTACCGCGCTGCGACACGGCGCTGGATCTGGGCTGCGGGAGCGGACTCTTGACCCGACTCCTGCCGGCGCACGCGCGAACGGTCGTGGGGGTCGATCTTTCCCCGGAAATGCTCGCCATCGCTCGCCAACGCTGCCGGCGCTTCGGCAAGCGAGTGAGCTTCCTGTGCGCGGATCTCACGCGCCCGCTGCAGCTTGGAAATGTCGGTCTCGCGACGGCGAGCGGCGACATCGTCAATCACATCCTGAAGCTCGCGGATCTCGAACTCGTGTTTCGCAACGTCAGGGCGGCGCTCGAGCCCGACGGTGTCTTCGTCTTCGATTCGCTGACCGAGGCCTGTTTCGAGTGCGACTGGGACGAAAAGGTCTACCGCATGCAAGCGCAAAGCGGCGACCTCGTCATGGAATGCTCGTGGGACCGCAAAGCGCGCATGGGGACCGCGCGCATGACGAGCTACGAGCGAGTTCGAGGCGCGCTCTTTCGGCGCAGCACGACCGTCTTGAAGGAGAAGTACCACTCGGATCGTGAGCTGCGACGCCTGCTGAGCCGCGTCGGCTTTCGTTCGGTCGAGTACCGCCAATGGAGTCCGTGGCCCGAGCAACTCGCGGATGCGCGCATGGACAGGGCGCTCTGGCTTGCGCGTCCACGTTCCTGACGCCTTCCTGCGACGCGACCTGGGTACCTGGCAGCTTCCTGAACTGTTGGCGCCGAGGCGTCCACAGCGCCGTTGCCGGTGGACCTCGACGTGGTCGGACCCTTCAAAGCGCCGTTGAGTCGACGCAACCGTTTGGGAGGGTGTCTGGCACCGTTCAAAGACGTCCCCGTTTCGTGAACTGGGTGCTAGAGTGGCTGCTCGGTCACGCGCTCGGATGTGACCCACCTTGCCCGACACCATGCTGCGCCAAGCCCTTTCGTGTGCATTTTTGCTGACAGCGTCCGCTGCGCTGCACAGCCAGGTTCCGCTCGGCGGCGGACCGGCGGCGGGCCGCGTGCTCTGGCTGCGCGGCGACCGCGGAGTGCAGCGCGGGCTCTCGGATCTGGTGACCGATTGGCGCGACGTGAACGCGCCTGGCAACGGCACGACCAACGCGGCTTCGACGGCGCTGCCCGAGTGGCGCGCCGCCGAGGTGAACGGCCAGCCCGCGCTGCACTTCGACGGCAATGATTTCCTGTTCGGCTACGGGATGCCGATCGGGAGCTACACCAAGGTGGCGGTCTGCCAGCTCGACGACCTGACTTCGACCAACAACGTTTTCGCCAACTTCACGTGGCACGAGCTGTACTTCGCCGGCAGCGACCGCGCGCGCCTGTCGCACGGCGTTGACTTCGTCACCAGCCAAAAGCCCGTGCGCACCGGGACTCCCATCGTGCTGGTCGCCAGCTACGACGCGTCGACCGGGGAGGGCGTGCTGTATCAAGATGGCGAGCTGGTCGGACGCGGCCTCGACGGGATGCCGCAGACCGGGGACAGCTCCATCCTGCTCGGCTCCTTCGCAATCGACAGTTACTTCAGCGGCTCGATCGCGGAAGTGATGGCCTACGATCACGTCCTGACTCGGCCCGAGCTCAGCGAACTTCAGGGCTATTTGCGCAAGCGCTACCACTTAGATCCCGCGCCCATCGTCAGCTTCGAGCGACTGCCGCGGCCGGGCCAGCTCTTCCAGCGCGACGACAGTGGCAGCGCCCTCGTCGGCATCGCCGGATCCGTGAAAAGCTGCGACTGGAGTGCAGTCCGGCTGGAAATCACCTGCGATGGCAGCCCGTTCGACAGCGCGCAACAAGTTCTCAGCTTTGCGCAGGGCAGCGCGCCGTTCGACTTCACGCGCATGCTGCCCGCCGGAAAGCACGACTATGAACTCTCGCTCTATGCGCTGCGCGCATCCGAACAGCGCCTGGTCGCGCGCATCGGCAACGTCGCAGTGGGCGACATCTGGCTGATCAACGGCCAAAGCAACGCCGTTGCCGCCGACTACTTCGGCGAGCAGCTCGCCAACGCCGAATGCCAGAGCCATTGGGTGCGATCGTTCGGGACCGCGACGACCGATTCCGACGCGCCCTTCGATCTGCATTGGGGCCTCGCCGATGGCGAGGATATCTACTCGCACGCCACGGTCGGTGCGTGGGGGCTGCGCATGGGAGCGCTGCTGGAGCAGACCTACGCGATGCCGATCGGCCTGATCAATGGTGCCGTCGGCGGGACCTCGATCGAAGCGCACCTGCGCGACGACACGAATCCCATGGACCTGAGGACCCTCTACGGCCGCTTGCTCTACCGGGTCGAAGCGGCGGGAGTGAAAACTTCCCTGCGCGGCATGCTCTGGTATCAGGGCGAGGCGGACGGCAATGCCGCCGGGCTGTGGCAGTCCCGCTGGCTGCGCCTGAAGCAGTCGTGGCAGTTCGACTATCCCGCACTGGCGCAGATCTATCTCTTCCAGATCCGCAACAGCTGCGGAAGTGGTGCCGAGCAGCTGCGAGAAGTCCAGCGCGAGCTGCTCGACAATTCGAACAACACCTACGTCATGTCGACGACGGCGGTGGTGCAGCATGACGGCTGCCACTTCCACTACCTTGGCTATCGCGAGCTCGGCGACCGAATCGCGCGCGTGCTGGGCCGCGACTTCTACGCTTCGCTCGACACGGTTGAAATCGATCCGCCCAACATCCTGAACGCCGCGTGGAAGAACGCGGCACAGACGCAGATCCTGCTGACGTTCCGCGATCTTGACGACCGCCTCGTGTTCGATCCGGGTGCCGAAGCGGATTTCTTCACGGACGACGGCGTCGCGATCCAGAGCGGAATGGTCAGCGCCAACAGCGTGCTACTGCAACTCGCCGGCCCGAGTAACGCCACCACGATCAGCTACGCAGGCCACCCACTGGACGGTCCGTGGCTGAAGAATGCCCGCCAGGTCGGCGCGCTCACCTTCTTCGGCGTGGCCATCGAGTAGCGGAATTTCGCGAGCGAAACGACGTCACCGCGCACTGTCCGAGGCTGCCTGCGGGGCCAGGCTGGCTTTGCACTTTTGACGGAACTTCGCTCGCCGCCGGCGGTTCCAGGGGTGTTCCAATCGAAACGAGCATCATCATGAACAATAAAGCAGCCTGGATCGCCTGTGCCCTTCTGATCGCCGGTGGAGTCTCCTTCGCAGCCGTCCAGCAGGGACCGCGCACCGGCGACGTGCCGCGGGAACACGGGCGACATTTTTTCGAGCGCGGCCCGGGCGGGCGACTTGCCTTCTTGGGCGACGGACACAAGCGTCGCCAGCACGGCCGCCAACTGCTGCGCTCCCTCGACGTCAGCGAATCGCAGAAGGGCGCAGCGCGCGCGGTGGCCGAGTCGCTGCAGCCCATCGTCGACGAGTTGCGCCCCAAGGTCGCGCCGCTCTTGCAACAAGCACGTGAACTTGCGCGCTCCGGCGAGCGCGAGGCCGCGCGCGAGTTGCTGCGCAGCGAGCTGCGGCCGCTCTGCAAGGACGCCCTGACGCAGGCCAAGCCGCTGGTCCAGCCGCTGGTCGGCACGCTCACTCCCGAGCAACGCGCCAAGCTCGAGGCGGCCGCTGCCGCGCGCGGCAGGAGCTTTGACGAAGAGCGCTTCACGCGACGCCTGACCTGGATGCTCGCGCGGCGCGGCGCACGTCGCGGAGCCTGATCGGGCGAAGCCGCAGCGCAGTGCGGCCGATCGGGGCCGGCGCGCACCGAGCGGGCCGGCGGCCCGGGAAGAATCCAAACCTGGCGGCCCCGGCGAGCGGCGGCCGCCTGCCGACAGCGCGCGAAAAGGCAGCGTCGGGAGCTGCCTGACTCGCTAGGCTCTGGCGCATGAAGACGAACGGTGCGACCGAGGGTGACCCGCGAGCCGAGCGAGTGCGTGACCTGCTTTCCTGCGTGAGCGACAGCTCGCACGAAGCTGCCGCCGTGGCCGTCGCCGCGGAAGAGGACGACATCGCGGTCGCAGCGCTGCAGGGCGTGGTGCCCTCGATCGCGCGCGAGGTGCTGCAGCAGGTGCCGGTCGGCCGGCGCCAGCGGCTGATGGCCGCGGCCAGCAAGGAAAGTCAGCGCCAGTGGGCCGCGAGCGAAGGTTATCCCGACTCCAGCCTGGGCTCGATGATGGAATTGCCGATCGGCGTGTTCGGGCCCGAAATGAGCGTGGCGCAAGCCACCGAAGAGCTGCGCGAACTGGTCAAGCGCGCTTTCATCACTTACTCGTTCGTCGTCGATGGCGCGGGCAAGTTGCTCGGCGTCGTGACCATGCGCGATCTGCTTTTCTCGGCGCCACACATGCGGCTCGAACAGGTCATGCTGCGCGAGCCCTTTTTCCTGGGCGCGGACGAGCCGGTGGTCGACGCGATGAAACGCGTGCTCAATCGCCACTACCCCGTCTATCCGGTGTGCGACAAGACCGGAAAACTTGTCGGCCTGGTGCGCGGGCAGACGATGTTCGAGGCCCAGGCGATCGAGCTCAGCGCGCAGCCGGGCTCGATGGTCGGTGTCGAGAAGGAAGAGCGCCTGCGCACGCCGCTGTTCAAGAGCCTGCGCTTCCGCCACCCCTGGCTGCAGCTCAACATCCTGACCGCGTTCCTTGCCGCGGGAGTGGTCGCGTTTTTCCAGGACACCATCGATCACGTGGTGGTGCTGGCCGCTTTCCTGCCGGTGCTCGCCGGTCAGTCGGGCAACACCGGCGGCCAGGCCTTGGCCGTCGCGCTGCGCGGCATGACACTCGGCGACGTGAAACACGGTGACGAGCGACGGCTCATGATGAAGGAGGGCGCGCTCGGACTGTTCAACGGCTTCCTGGTCGGCATCACCGCCGCGCTGGGCATGTACTACTACGCGTCGACGCAGGACAGGCCTGACGCCATCAAGCTTTCGCTGATCGTGCTCGCGGCCATGACTGCAAGCTGCGTGGCCAGCGGAATCGCCGGCACGATCGTGCCGCTCACGCTCAAGCGCCTTGGCGCCGATCCGGCCACGGCTTCGACCATCTTCCTGACCACCGCGACCGACGTGGCCAGCATGGGCATGCTGCTCGGCATGGCGTCGTGGTTATTGTGATCGATCACCGGTGTCAGACA
>JAYUUV010000295.1:0-13842 GCA_043754695.1 Planctomycetota bacterium | reverse complement strand
CCCGCGGCCAAGTACACATCGACTTGACCTGTGCTCGCGGGCGAAAGCTGTGGCGAACCGATCGCGAGATCCGTGCGCCCGTCGTGGTCGAGGTCGCCGAGGGTCGCGATCGAGTAACCGAAATTGTCGCCGGAGTTGAGGCCGTTCAGGGTCGCGAGCACGGACTGATCGAAGCCGGAGAAGATGCGCACGTAACCTGTGCTCGCCGCTCCGGAGTTCGACGGTGCTCCGACAGCGAAGTCAAGCACACCGTCGCCGTTGCGATCGCCGACAGAGACGATCGAGGTTCCGAAAAGCTGGTTCGACTGGGAACCGTACACATTGAACAGCGTCGCACTGCTCGCTCCCGACCAGGCGCGCACGGAGCCTGAGGAGGAGCCGAAGTTGTCGTCGTCGATCGCACCGCCGGCGACGTCGCCCACGCCGTCGGAATTGACGTCGCCGAGCGAGGCCACGCTCCAGCCCATGTGGTCCTGGGCACCGGAGCCTTCGCGCACGAAGAGCGTCGTCCCGTCGCTCCCAGAGCAGACGTAGACCTTGCCGCAACCCACGGTCGCGCCGCTCGCCAGCGGGGCGCCGACGGCGAAGTCGTCGATGCCGTCGCCAGTCAGGTCGGGCAGGGCCGCGAGGGCATGGCCGAAACGATCACCCGCCGTCGTGCCATCGATGGCGTAGATCAGTGTTCCGCGGGAACCGGACACGACGCGAACCTGCCCGCGCCAGTTGTTGGCGCCGACCGCGCCCACGGCGTAGTCCGCGCGTCCATCGCCGTCGACATCGCCGAGTTCGGCGACCGCGCCACCGAGATGGTCGGCGCTTGCGCCGGTGTAGTCATAGAGCACGGAGGATAGGCCGGTCTGGGCCTGCGTCAGCGCCGTGAGTGCAAGCAGAATTCCAAAGCAGGCCGCCGGGCGCAGTGGACAAGATTGAAGGGTCATGGAGTGTGGGGGCCCGTGGGAAGGGCGCGGGAGGAGTCCCGCGCGGAGTCGAGCCCCCAACGCTTCCGAGAATTTCGCGCGCGCGGGGGCAGCCGCGCGGTCGAGGTCGGGGCGAGCGACTCCGATTGCCCCGGGCGGCGCCGCGGCCGGGCCCAGCTCTGGGACAGGCAGCCGCGCGGATCGACCTTCGACGGCCGCGCGTGCTTGCGTTACAACGCTGCACCCCCGAGACGCCGGCCGCACTGCTTCCAACACGCAGCGCGGCAGCGGCGCGCCTCCTCCCCTCGACGCCTCAGCCTCGATGAAAGCCAAGCAAGCCGCTCCGAAACCGTTGTCCATCGGGTTGATCGGGCAAAAATTCATGGGCCGGGCCCATTCGAACGCCTGGTCCCAGGCCGGCCGCTTCTTCGACCTGGCGCGGCCGATCGAGTTGTCGACGATCGCCGCGCGCGACGTCGAATCGCTGGCGCCGTTCGCGCGCCGTTTCGGTTGGCGCAAGTGCACGGACGACTGGCGCGAACTCGGACGCGATCCCGACATCGACCTGGTCGACATCGGCACGCCCAATGATCTGCACGCCGAGCAGAGCCTGGCGATGCTCGCCGCGAAAAAACACGTGGTCTGCGAAAAGCCGCTGGCCGGCACGCTCGATGACGCGCGCTCGATGCGCGACGCGGCGAAGCAGGCCGGAAAATCGGTCAAGACTTTTGTGTGGTTCAACTATCGCCGCGCGCCGGCGATCGCGCTCGCCTGGCAATTGCTGCGTGAAAAACGCTTCGGGAAAATCGTGCACGTGCGCGCGCACTACCTGCAGGGTTGGGGCGGGGCGAATACACCGATGTCCTGGCGCTTCCAGAAAAAGGTCGCGGGTTCGGGCGCCCACGGCGACTTGAACGCGCACATCGTCGATCTGGCCCGTTTCCTGTGCGCCGACGAGATCCGCGAGATCCACGGCGCGGTTGCGCGCACCTTCATCGCCGAGCGCACGGTTCCCGGCACGAAGCGCAAGGCGAAGAGCGACGTCGACGACAGCGTCGCGTTCCTGGCCAGCTTCGCCAGCGGCGCGACGGCTTCCTTCGAGGCGACGCGCCTGGCTCCCGGCCACTTCAACGACAACCACATCGAGATCAACGCCGAGCGCGGCTCGCTGCGCTTTTCGTTCGAGATGATGAACGTGCTCGAGATCTACGACGCCAGCGAGGATCGGCGACTGCAGGGTTGGAAGTCGATCCAGTGCACGTCGGGCGGAGAGCATCCCTACGCGGGCAACTGGTGGCCCGAGGGACACGTGCTCGGCTACGAGCACGGCTTCGTCAATCAAGCCGCCGACATCGCGCGCGTATTGTCGGGCGAAAAGCCGATCGTGCCGCTGCCCGACTTCGCCGACGCCTATGAAACGCAGCGTGTGCTCGAGGCCGCCCTGATCAGCGCGCGCGAACGCACGGCGATCGAATTGAAAAACGTCCGCTGAAACCAATTCCTAGAAGACAGGCGACACCATGACGCGACCGGTTTGTTTGTTCACTGGCCAATGGGCCGATCTCAAGCTCGAAGAGCTGTGCCAGAAGGCGCGCGCGTTCGGTTACGACGGACTCGAGCTGGCCTGCTGGGGCGATCACTTCGACGTGCAGGCCTGTTTGAGCGACAAGAACTACGCCAAGCGCCACTGGGACCTGCTCGCGAGCTACAACCTTTCCTCGTTCGCGATCGCCAATCACCTCGTCGGCCAGGCGGTCTGCGATCTGATCGACGAGCGCCACAAGGCGATTCTCTCGCCTGCGATCTGGGGCGACGGCGATCCCGAGGGCGTGCGCAAACGCGCCGCGGCGGAGATGAAGGACACGGCCAAAGCCACGCGGCGCTTCTTCGATGCGGCGCCGAAGGAAGTCAAGGCGCGGCTCGCCGCCACGGGCAAGACCGTAGTCACAGGTTTCACGGGTTCGAGCATCTGGCCGCTCTTGTATTCCTTCCCGCCCAATCGCCCCGGCTCGATCGATCGCGGTTATGCGGACTTCGCCAAGCGCTGGGGCCCGATCTTCGACGTGTTCGAGAAACAAGGTGTTTCCTTCGCGCTCGAAGTGCACCCGACCGAAATCGCGTTTGACCTCGTCTCGACGCGCCGCGCGCTGGCCGCAGTCAAGGATCACGCGGCCTTCGGCTTCAATTTCGATCCGTCGCACTTTGGCTATCAGGGCGTCGATTACGTCGCCTTCCTGCGCGAGTTCAGGGCGCGCATCTGGAACGTGCACGTGAAGGACGTGTGGTGGTCGGACACGCCGACAGCCGCCGGTGTTTTCGGCGGACACAGCGATTTCGGCAGCGAAGGCCGCTTCTGGGATTTCCGTTCGCCCGGCCGAGGCCGCGTCGACTTCGAAGCGATCATTCGCCAGCTGAATCGCTCGCAGTACAACGGTCCGCTGACCGTCGAGTGGGAAGACGGCGCCATGGATCGCGAACACGGCGCGGAAGAAGCCGTCGACTTCGTGCGCGCGCTGGACTTCAAGTCATCTGGGCGGGCCTTCGACGCAGCCTTCGAAAAGTGAGCCATACGCCGCGCATTCCAGGCCCGACCGTTCAGCCAAGGAAATAGTCCATGACGATGCCCGCGGACGTCCCCGTGCGAGTCGAGCACGCAGCGCTCAAGTTTCGACTCTCGGTGATGATGTTCTTCCAGTACGCGATCTGGGGGGCGTGGCTGCCGATCCTGTATCCGTTCCTGCTCGGCCACCGCCATTTCACGCTCGAGCAATGCGGCTTCGTGCTCGCCGCGGGCGCGGCCGGGGCGGTCATCGGACCGTTCGTGGCCGGCCAGGTCGCGGACCGTTACTTCGCCACCGAGAAATTCCTCGGCATCAGCCACCTGATCGGCGCGGGACTGGTCTGGGCGCTGGCCGGCGTCGATGACTTCCAGACCTTCCTGATCCTCTCGGCGCTGTACGGAATGGTCTATGCGCCGACGCTGGCGCTGACCAACTCCTTGTCCTTCCACCATCTTGCCGATCGCGACCGCGATTTCGGCAAGGTGCGCTTGTGGGGCACGCTGGGTTGGATCGTCGCCGGCATTGCCGTGGGGCAGTGGTTGTTGTTCAAGCACACACCCGCGACGGCGGACCTCGTCGAAGCCGCCCAGAATGCGGGCCGCGCGGACGCCTTTCGGCTGAGCGCACTGCTGGGCATTCCGATGGGTGTGTACTGCTTCACGCTGCCGCACACTCCGCCGGCCAAGAATGCGCAGCACTCCAGCGCCATCGGCGAAGCCCTCGGCGAGGTCAAGCGCCAGCCGCTGATCACGCTTTTCCTGCTCGCCGTGCCGATCAGCTGTATCCACCAGTTCTATTTCGTGTTCACGTCCGAGTTCCTCTCCAAGTACGGCCGCGACACGGCCAACGCCATCAACAAGATCTTCGGCGTCGGCGGCGGGGGCCTGATGACGATCGGACAGATGTCCGAGCTCGCGGTGCTCGCCGTGATCCCGCTCGTCGCGAAAAAGTTCTCGCGCAAGACGCTGCTCGCCACGGGCATCGCCGCCTATGCCCTGCGCATGGCGATTTTCGCCTATGCCGACTCGCAAATGCTCGTGTTGGTCGGCGTCGCGCTGCACGGAGTGTGCTTTGGCTGTTTCATTTTCGTGGCCTTCATGGTCGTCGACGAGGAGACCAGCGCGGACGTGCGAGCGAGCGCCCAGAACCTGTTCAATCTGGTGATCATCGGAGTAGGCATCATCGTCGGCAGCTGGGTCGCCACGAGCGTGGTGGCCAAGTGGGCCAGCGCCTCGGGCACGATGGACTATCGCAAACTGTTCTCGGCGCCGATGTACGCGTCGCTGGTCTGCTTCGCGCTACTCTTGCTCTTCTACCCGGCACGCTCTGCCGCGCGCGTCGCCAAGTCGGCCTGAGCGAAACGAAATCATGCGCTGTCTTGTGGCCTTTTCGCTTTGCCTGATCGCTGCGCCGCTCCAGACGCCGCCGCAGCGGCCGCGCGATCCGTGGGTCTTTCGCTCGGTGCTCGACAAGCGCGCGCGCATGCTCACGATCGCGCTGGCGAGCGAAATGTGGATCGCCTACGACGCGAGCGGCTGCAACCTCTACAAGGCCTGGCAAGGTGGCGTGCATTTCGACGGCGCGGTGTACACGACCGTGCACGGCCCGCAGCCGACGAGCGAGGGGCTCGCTTACCTCGAGGGCCTGGAGGGCGCGGCTTGGAGCTTGACCGCCAAGGACGGCAAGTCCGTCGACGTTCGCGCGCGCTGGCGCGGCTACCTGCTGGCCAAGGGCCAGGTGCACTTGCAGTACGACCTCGTGCTGCCCGACGGCGCGCTGGTGCGCATCGAGGAGACGCCCGAATTCGTGCGCCCCGAAAAACTCTTCGAAGATCCGACTTCGCAGGCACCCTGGCTGAGCAAGGGCCTGGTCGGACTGCGGCGCACGTTCACGGCGAGCGGAATTCCCGAAGGCACCAGCGTGTCCGTGGCGATCAAGTCCGACTGCGTCGGTTACCTGATGGAGCGTCTGACCGGTGTCGCGGACAGCGAGATCAGACTTGGCGACGGCAGCAAGGGCCGGCACGTGGAAGGCCGCATTCCGCTGGAGTCGGCGACGCCGCGCAATGAAGTGATGCTGTTCTTTCGCCCGCTCCCTGAAACCAAGGCGAAGTGATGTTGCGCAGTGTCGCGAATTCGATCGTTGTCTGCTGGCTGTGCTTTGCTTGCCACTCGGCGACGGAGCGCAAGAGCGAGACGCCCGCGCGGGAGCAGCCCGCGGCTCCTGGCGCAGTCCCCGCGGATCCCGCGGCGGCCGGCGTCGCCGCGCCAGGCGCTCCAATTCCACCGGCGATTGCCGCGCCTTCCTCTTCAGCGCTCGCGCCCACGCTCAAGATCACGCCGGAAGAACGCAGTTCGCTGTGGGAGAACGGGCTGTGGCTGCGCGTGTTCCAAATCGACAGCGCGCTCTTTGAGTTGGTCGAACTGATGCCCGGCCAGACCCCAAACGTCTCGCGGGTCGTCAGCGCAGTGGATCTGGGCGAAGCGCGCCAGGATTTTGGCCTGGAGTCGAACTACCTCTCGTTCCTCAGCGGCGCCTTGCTCGCGCCTGAGGACGGCTTGTACGAGCTGCGACTTTCGAGCGACGACGGCAGCGCATTGTGGATCGACGGCCGCAAGGTGCTCGATCACAACGGGCTGCATTCGTTCATTGCCAAAGCAGCCAACGTCGAACTTGGCAATGGCTGGCACACGATCGAAGTCCGGCACTTCGAAGCCGGCGGCGGCGCGCAGTTGCGCTTGGAATGGCGCCGGCCCTCCTCGCAGGAGTTCGAACTGTTGAAGGAACCGTTGCTGGCGACGAAGACGGGCATCGTCCGGCTGACCGCGCCCGGCGAGAAACGAGTCGTGCGCGCGCTCGTGCGCGGCGCTCCGGGCGACGGCCGCGACATCGACGGCGTGCACCCGTCCTATCGCGTCGCCTGCGTGCGACCCGAGCATTTCGAGCCGAAAGTAGGCGGCATCGACTGGCTGCCCGACGGCCGCATGCTGGTCTGCACCTGGGATTCGATTGGCGCGCTGTACGTGCTTTCCAACACCGCGGGCGACGATCGCTCGAAGATCACGGTCAAGCGCATTGCCGCGGGCCTGGCCGAGCCGCTGGGACTGCGCGTGGTCGATGGACACATCTTCGTGTTGCAGAAGCAGGAGCTGACCGAACTGATCGACCTCGATGGCGACGAAATCATCGACCAATACCGCTGCGTCGCTTCGGGCTGGGACGTCAGCGCCAACTTCCACGAATTTGCTTTCGGACTGGTCGAGAAGGACGGTTTCTTCTACGCCAACCTGGCCGTTGCGATCCTGCCCGGTGGCGCGAGCAAGCGTCCGCAGGTTCCCGGCCGCGGCAGCGTGCTCAAGATCGATGCCCGCGACGGATCGTACGAGATCGTCGCCCATGGCTTGCGCACGCCCAACGGTATCGGCCTTGGCGCCGGCGGCGAGATCTTCATCCTGGACAATCAGGGCGATTGGTTGCCGTCGTCGAAGTTGCTGCACCTTGAGACCGGTGCGTTTTACGGTTCGCGCGCCGTGTTGCTGGACGGCGCCGCGGGACTCGCGGTCACGCCGCCCGTGCTCTGGCTGCCCCAGGACGAAATCGGCAACAGCCCCAGCGAGCCGGCGCTGATTCCTGCGGGGCACGGGCCCTATTCGGGGCAACTGGTCTTTGGCGATGTCACGCACGGCGGCGTGCAGCGCGCGGCGCTCGAAGTCGTTGATGGCGTGTGGCAGGGCGCGGTGTTCCGCTTCACCCAGGGACTCGAAGCCGGCATCAATCGGTTGCGCTTCGGTCCGGACGGCGCGATGTACGTCGGTGGCATCGGTTCGACCGGCAACTGGGGGCAGGCAAACAAGCAGAACTTCGGCCTCGAGCGGCTTTCGTACAGCGCAGCGACTTGCTTCGAGATGCTCTCGCTGCGCGCGCTCGAGAATGGCTTCGAGATCGTGTTCAGCGAGCCGCTCGAAGCGGGTGCCGGCGCTGATCCGACGAGCTATGAATTGCAGCAGTGGTGGTATCGCCCGACCGAGCAGTACGGCGGACCGAAACTCGAGCTCGAACGCCTGGCGGTGAAGAGCGCCAGCGTCTCCGCGGATCGGCGCAGCGTGTTCCTCGAAGTCGACGGCTGCAAGGAAGGCCACGTCGTGCACGTGCGCCTAGCGGGCCCGTTTTTCGACGCAACAGGCCGCTCGCCCTGGTCGACCGAAGCCTGGTACACGTTGAATCGAATTCCGCTGGGAGTTCGCGGTCAAGTGTTGCCCATGCAAGCCTTCGTGCCTGCAGGCCTGAGCGCCGAGCAGCTCGCGCAGGGCTGGCGGTCGCTGTTCGACGGCTCGACGCTTTCAGGCTGGCGCGGCTGGAAACAACCTGGACCGCCCGCGGGCTGGCGCGCAGCGAACGGCGTACTCGAACGCGGCGACGGCGGCGGCGATCTGGCGACCCTCGAAGAGTTTTCCGACTTCGAGCTCGAACTCGAATGGCAGATTTCTGCGGGCGGCAACAGCGGCATCATGTTCCACGCCGGCGAGGATCACGACGCGCCCTACGAGACCGGGCCGGAGATGCAGATCCTCGACAACCTCGCCCATCCCGACGGCAAGAATCCGCTGACTTCAGCGGGTTCGAACTATGCGCTCGACGCGCCGCCCTTCGACGCCAGCTATCCAGTGGGGCAGTGGAATCGCGCGCGGCTCGTGGTCAAGGGAAGTCACGTCGAGCACTGGCTCAACGGTCACTTGCAATGCGCCTACGAGTTGTGGACGGACGAGTGGAAGATCAAGGTAGCGGCATCGAAGTTCGCGAAAATGCCGCAGTACGGTCTGAACAAGACCGGCCACATCGTGCTCCAGGATCACGGCGATCAAGTGCGCTTCCGCAACCTGCGGATTCGCTGACTACTTCGTCTGCGCGTCGCGCACGAGGATGTCGATGAACTTGTCGCTGTTGATGAACGCCCAGCTCCAGCTCTCGTACTTCGCGAGCAGCTTTTCCTTTTTCATCGCCGCCGCGTCCTTGCCGGCCGAGATTGCGCCGGCGACGAGCTTCTGCGTGTCGAGCAGCATGGCGTAATAGCGCTCGAGGTCCTTGATCGTCGCCTGCGGCCCGTGGCCGGGAATCAACTGCGCGTCCTTCGGCAGCTCCGCGAGCAGGCCTTCGACAGCTTTGGTCAAGCCGCGCACGCTGCCGCCTGAATCGAGATCTACGAAGGGAAAGAGTCCGTTGAAAAACGTGTCGCCCAGATGCACTACGTTGGACTTGTGGAACCAGACGATGCTGTCGCCGTCGGTGTGCGCGGGAGCGACGTGCCGGACCTCGATGTCCTCGCCGTTGAAATGGAAGCTGATGCGGTCGTCGAAGGTCACCACCGGAAGTGCACCTGCGGGCGCGGCCGCCTGCTCGGCTCCGGGCCGCGTGATCGGCTTGGCCATGCGCTCGCGCACGTTCGTGTGCGCAAAGATCGGCGCCTGCGCGCCGAAGGTCAGATTGCCGCCGGTGTGGTCGCCGTGACAATGGGTGTTGACCACGAAACGCAGCGGCTGCTTCGACAACCCGGCCAGCGCGGCCTGGATCTTCGGCGCCATGGGCGCGAACTGGTCGTCGATCATCAACACTCCATCGGGCCCGGCGCAGACGCCGATGTTCCCGCCCTGGCCTTCGAGCAGACTGATTCCGCCCGCGATGGGATGGACCACGATCCCCGCGGCCGGGTCCTGGGCGGGCAGCATTGCCCAACCGACGCCGAGCAGGGAGGTCGCGGTGAGTGCGAGGGAGACGCGCAGGGGGATCGGCATGGGCAGGCGTGGGGCAGGGCAGGTCATTAGGGGGGCCATCGGGCCCAGGGGAGGGGCCGATTCTGATCAGTCCACAGCCCTGGCATCCAGGACCGGGTAGGTTTTCAGCGTAGCGAACGGCGCTCAGACGCCAAATAACGCAGAGTCGGGGGTGGCGGAGGGAACCTATCCCTCCGTCCACGTGTCCAACTCCATTTGCAGATTGCCGTCCACCCGATCGCGCCGAGTCCCTTCCACTCCATGCTGATGCACCCTCGAGTCCTTGCCCTCGCGCTGATTTGTCTTGCGCCCTCTGCTCTGTTCGCCAGTCCGCTGCCCCAGGTAGCCCCTGATGCCGGGCCGGACCAGAGCGTCCAGTATCCGGCCCCGGTCCAGCTCACTGGGGTGCTGAACAATCGCTCGATCCTCAGCTGGTGGACCGCGGACGGCAACAACGCGACCGAGAACAAGATCGTGATGTACTCCGACCTGACCGGAATCACATCGTCGCCGACCTTGCTCAGCACCTCGGGACAACTTTTCGGCTGGCCGAGCGATCTGGTCTGGATCAACGGACAGCTCTACGGCATCGAGTCCTTCCTGCGCTACATCTACACCGTCGACCCCGTGACCGGGACCTGCACACCGATCGGGCCGCAGAACACCTGGCAGGATGTGTACTCGCTGGCCTACGACCAGACCGGCGACCGGCTGTTCGGTGTCGACCTGCTGAAGAAGCAGCTGCTTCGGTTCAATCGCACGACGGGCGTGGCGACCAAGGTCGGCGGCGGCTCGCTGATGGGCTGGTCGCGGATCCGCGCGCTGGCCTTCAACGACGCGGACCAGATGCTGTACGCCAACGATCAGACGAGTGACAAGCTGATCAAGATCAACCCGAACACAGGTGTCCCGACCTTCGTGGTTCAGATGCCCATCGAGCAGTTCGGCCGCATCGAGGAATTGAGCTTCTTCCAGGGCGAGCTGTACGCCTCCGACGGTCTGCTCAATGCCGCGGGCGACCTGATCGCCGGCCAATTGCAGCGCGTCAACATGCAGACCGGCGCGACGACCAACATCGGCCCGGTGATCAATGACGTTTCGCCGCACAGCCTGATCGTCAACAGCCTGCCGGAGGATTTTCTTTGGTCGAAAGTGTCCGGCCCCGGCACAGCAACTTTCAGCGATCCGCACGTGCTGGCCCCGACAGTCACGTTCTCACAGCCCGGCAACTACACCCTCGCGCTCACCGCCCTGGCGTACCCGACTCCGATCGTCGACACAATCGTGGTGTCGGCACAGAACGACAGCGACGGCGACGGGATTCTCGACCCGTTGGACAATTGCCCGACGATCGCCAACCCCGGCCAAGAGGACTGCGACAGCGACGGCATTGGAGACGCTTGCGAGATCGCTTCCGGGACGAGCATCGACTGCAACGGAAACGAGGTCCCCGATTCTTGCGAGATCGCGGCGGGCACGGCGCAGGACTGCAATGCGAACGGGATTCCCGATTCGTGCGACATCGCCGGCGGCTTCTCCGTCGATTGCAACGAGAATGGCGTGCCTGATTCCTGCGAGATCGCGGCGGGCACGGCGCACGACTGCAACGCCAACGGCATCCTCGATTCGTGCGAGATTGCCTCTGGAACGAGTGCGGACTGTAACCTGAACGGCTTTCCCGATGCGTGCGATATTGCCGCCGGCAGCAGTGCGGACTGCGACACCAACGGTGTGCCTGACGAATGCCAGCCCGACTGCAACGCGAATGGGATTCCGGACGTGTGCGATCTCGCCGCGGGCACGGCTTTCGACTGCAATGAGAACGGCATTCCGGATACCTGCGACATCGCCAGCGGCCTGAGTGCCGACTGCAACGGAAACGCAATTCCAGATTCCTGCGACATCGCAAGCGGCACGAGCGTGGATTGCAACGCCAACGGAGTGCCGGACTCGTGCGAGCTTGCGGCGGGCACCGCACACGACTGCAACGCCAACGGACTTCTGGATTCCTGCGATATCGCGGCGGGCACTGAGCTCGACTGCAACACGAACGGCGTCCCCGATTCGTGCGACATCGCTGCCGGTACGAGCAGCGACTGCAACACGAACGGAATTCCCGACGCCTGCGATATCGCGGCAGGCACTGCGGCCGATTGCAACGCCAACGGCGTCCCCGATGCCTGCGACCTTGCGCTCGGCTCCAGTCTCGACTGCGACTCGAACAGTGTTCCCGACGAGTGCCAGCCCGACTGCGACGGAAACGGGATCCCGGACGTGTGCGACATCGCGGCGGGCACGGCGCTCGATTGCAACGCCAACGGCATTCCCGACACCTGCGACATCGCCGGAGGCACGATCGCGGACTGCGACGGAAACGGAATTCCGGATAGCTGCGACATCGCCGGCGGCGCCGCGCTCGACTGCGATGCGAACGGCATTCCTGATGCATGTGATCTCGCCAGCGGAACAAGCGTCGACTGCAACGCGAACGGCATCCCTGATTCGTGCGACATCGCCGCGGGCATCGGTATCGACTGCAATGCCAATGGGCTGATCGACGCCTGCGAAATCGCGGCCGGAACCAGCCTCGATTGGAACCTCAACGCGGTTCCGGACGAGTGCGAAGCCTTCAACAGCTTTGCCTACTGCTCCGGCGATGGCAGCGGGACGCCTTGCCCGTGCGGCAACGTCGCGGCGCCGGGCCATGGCTGCGCGAACTCGACCGGCTTGGGCGCGCAGATCTACAACGCGGGCGGCACGAGCGTCGGCGTCGACGATGCCGTGCTGGTGGGGATCCACCTGCCCGCGAACAAACTCTCACTGTTCATCACGGGTGACCAGCAGCTCAATGCCGGCCAGGGCAACCCGTTCTTCGACGGTCTGTTGTGCCTGGTCGTGCGGCGACGCTACACGCCGAGCGTGTCCTCGCCGACCGGCGTGGTGACATTGAGCGCGCCCGTCGCGGGCAGTCTTGGGCTGATCCAACCTGGAGCCACCTGGTACTTCCAGACCTGGTACCGCAGCGGGCCGAACGCGCCGTGTGGAACGGCGGCGAATACATCCAACGGACTGGGAATCGTGTTCGGACCGTGAGCACGGCTCACGGGGACGGTTCGATGTGATCTGCGGATGTGATCTGCGGAGACGTTCACCGATTGGGTGGGCGAGTGGGATGTGATCTGCAGATGTGATCCCCCCAGTACGGAGCCAGGCACCCATCCGCCCTGTTGCGTCCACGCAACAGCGCTGTGAGAGCAACGGCCAGGTCGAGGTGAGCGGGCAACGGCGCTCAGAGCGGCTTGGGGGCAACAGGGCGGATGGGTGCCAGGCTCCTACAACGACTGTTGGGTGACGACGTCCTGGGCGTCGACGCAGCCGAGGATTTCGCTGCCGGAGACGGGGGAGATTTCGTAGATCGCGCGGCCGTCGCGCATGCCGCGGTGGACGTAGAGGCCGGAGTCTTTGGGCACGCACAACTCCGTGTCCTGCTCGCAACGCGGGACGACCAACATGATCGGGTTCTCGCCGCGGCGCAGCATCAAAACGTTGGCGACGTCCAGGCGCGGGTCGATCCATTCGCCGAGCACGACGACGCTCTGATCGCGATTGCAGGGCGCATCAGCGAGCTGCGCGAAGAGTTCCGCGTCCCAGCGGTCCTGAATCCGACAGCCCACCAGCGGCTGGAAATCAAGGGCCAGGGCGTCGAGGAATACTTCGCCGGGTGAGTACTGCGTCGCGCCCGCAAGCTCAGGCGGGCGAAAGTTCGCGATCGGCGTCACGGGCTTCGTGACTGTCCGGTTGCCGGTGGCGACCGCAAGCCGCGGACTGTCGCCCGCTGCGTCGCGACGCTGGAGCGCGATCGCGAGCGCGGCGCCAACGAGCACGAGCAGTCCGGCCGCAGCCGCACAGCGCGGCCAGGCCGCCTTCGCGCGACCGAGCGGCGAAGCAAGCGCAGGTCCCACAAGCAGTGGACGCGTGGGCGCGCTTGCCCCGAAGCTGCGACGCAAGCTCGACTCGATCGCACGATCGGCTTCGAAGCGCGCGCGTTGCGCAGGATCAGCCGCGATGCTCGCGCGTTCGCGACGAGACGCGCCGTCGTCGAGCAGGCCGTCGAACCACATGTCGTAGTTCGAGGAGTCCGCGGGCCCGCCGGCCGGCCCTGAGGGAGGTGTCGTTCGTTTGTCGTTCATGTTCAGTCCTTGCGGGATTGCCGCGTCAAGAGCGCCGCGCGCAACGCGGTGCGAGCGCGGTGCACGTGACTCATCGCCGTGCCCTCAGGGATTCCAAGCAACACGCTCAATTCGCTGTAGTCGAGATCCTGTACCGCGCGCAACAACAGGCAGGCACGCGCGGTCGGTGAGAGCTCGGAAAGTGCGGCGACCACTTCGTCGTCGAAGTGGTCCTGGTCGCGCGAGAGTTCGAGCAGACTGCGCGGATCGGCGGGTTCGTCGCTGCCGGCCGGACCGCCGCCGCGCTCGTCCATGCTTTCGGGCGCATGGGATTCACGCCCACAACGGCGGCGCAGGGCGTTCAAGGCGACGTAGCGCACGATCTGTCCCATCCAGGCGCCGAAATGGGTGCCAGGCTCGAAAGCGT
>JAYUUV010000294.1:0-15367 GCA_043754695.1 Planctomycetota bacterium | reverse complement strand
CCGTTTTCGAAAATCACCGCGGACAATTGTCCCGCGGTGCATGGCAAATGGCGGCTCGTGTCGCCTTTCGCCACGCGCTCGACGTGCTCGTACATCAATTCGTCGCGCGCCACGGCCAGGCGTGCCAGCGGAAAATCGAAGTAAGGCAGTCGGCCTTCGCTCACCAGGCGCTGCTTGGTCAGGGCGAGTTCCTTGTAGCGCGCCAGGTCCACATCGAGCATGTGCGCCTCCTTGGCCGTGCCGCGCACCAGGTTGAGCGTCACGTTGTCGGGCCGCAATTCGTCGACAAGTTCGAGCATGTGCTGCGCGAGAACATCCTGATTCTCGCGCGTCAAGGTCAACAGGATGCCGACGCCCAGGCGCGAGCGGCCGTCCGCGCCGCGCGGCAGGCGCTGCTCGATGGCGCGCAGCGTGCGCACGGCGTGCATTGCTCGCGCGTGGCCGCCCGGAACCATGCGGATCGAATCGTGGATCGCCGGCGGCCCGTCGAAGGACACGCCGACGGAGAGGAAAAGATCGGGATGCGCGGCCAGCACACGCTCGACCGTCGGCCCGAGGCGATCCTCGACCAAGCCATTGGTCGGAATCGCCAGGTGTCGCAGGCCGCGACGCGCGAAGCAGGCCGCGATCTGCGCCAGATCGTTGCGCAGGAAGGGCTCGCCACCGCCGAAGCTGACCCACAGCAAGGGCCCCATGCGCTCGGCGGACGCAGCCAAGCGTTCGAAGTTTTCGAGCGTCGGTCCCGGCACGCCGGCTTCGACTTCGCGCCAATGAAAACAATGCCGACAACGCGCGTTGCAGCGGCCGGTGACGAAGACCGTCAAGTGCAAGGGCGGCCCCGCTCGTACGAGACCGCGCGCGGCAAATGCGAGATATCGGGATGCGTTCAAGAAGTGGCCGGCCAGTTTTGAGCCGGTCGCTAGCGTAACGGCATGGTCCCCGGCAATCCGCCGCCGCTTCTTACACGGCCGCCACCGGACCCGGGGTTCGGTGGCGGCCGTGTAAGAATCGGCGGTGGATTACCGGGGACGAATTACGGACACACGGTGTATTCGAGAGCGTTCGACAACGTTGCGTTGTCCGGCGGGGTGAAGCCGTTGTCGCGGCCCCAGGCTTGGGCGTTGACGAGGGTTCCCGGGATCTGCAGGTATGCAGCGGGAGTACCGCCGAGTGCGCCGACCGCGAAGGCGTTGAAGTCCAGCGAGTACACGCCCGAGCAGTCGTTCGGCGGAGGATTGCCTCCAGAGTTCATGGGCACGGCGCGCTTGAGCGGCGTGGCCACGCAGCGCAAGCCGCCGACAAACGGCGCCGCCGCGCGGCCGGCGTTCGAGTAGAGGTACAAACCGGGCTTGTTGTTGATCACGTTGCTCGCGGTGACCGTGAATCCCGAACCCGCGGTCGCGCTCGGCGTGCCAGCGAAGCCGATCGTCGGCGTGCAGCCGAGCGAGTTGACCTTCGCCGTGCAGTACACGACGGGCGAGCCCGTGCAACCACCCGAGGCCACGTAGTTCTTCGTGACCGAAACGCCGCTGTTGCCGTACTTGTCTCGCGAAGTGACTCGGTAGTCGATGCTGCCGACCAACGCGCCGGGCAGCTCGCCGCGGAAGATCTGGCCCATCGAGGGCTTCATCGGCAACGGCGTGAACGCGCCGCCGTTGACCGAGTACTCGATCTGCGTCGGGTTGTACCAGTTGATGTAGTACGGCGCGTTGTCGTAGACCTGCACACGGATCACGGTCGGAGCCGCGCCGGCCACGCGGTTTGGAGCCTGCTCCAGACTCTTCAGCGCGGGCGCGAACACGTCGTTCGCTGTGCTGGTGTTCTGGTCGTACCACTCGGCCGCGTTGCTGTCGTTGGCGACGAAGACGTCGGTATCTCCGTCTTCGTCGACATCGCAGCAGTCGGCGTCGAGCGCCGTAGTGTTGTTGATGGGCAGGAATGTCGTCGTCACGTTGGTGAAACTGAAACCGGCACCCACGAAATTGTTGCGGTACAGCCGATTCTGATTGGCGAACGCGGCGATGAAAATGTCGAGGTCGCCATCCATGTCGTAGTCGAAGAAGTCGGCTTCGTTGTCGTCGTTGCCAGAACCGGACATCGTGGTCGAGCCGGTGTAGGTTCCGTTGCCGGTGTTCACCAGCGTGCTGTCGTTCAAGCTTCCTCCGACGACCAGCCAGTTGAGGCCGTAGATGTCCAGGTCACCGTCGGAGTCGAGGTCGCCCATCTCCTGCTCGTAGTGACCTTCGCCGGTCGCATAACCTGCGGGGAACGCGGTCCCGGTCACGTCGCGGAATGCGACCAACGTTCCGCCGCTCTCCTGGAATCGATTCAAGAACATGCGCGGACTGGTCGTCCCCGCATTGAATCCGCGCGCGCCGTGCAAGATGTCCAGGTCGAGGTCGCCGTCGATGTCGCCCAGATCGATGTCGAGCGCATTGGACGCCACATCGCAATTCAAGCCGGTCGCGTTGACCGTATTCGCGCTCTGCGTGCCCGCGGCCCAGATCCCCGGATTGCCGTTGGCGATCGTCGAACCGGAAAGCTGGAAGTTCGACGGATTGAATTCCTCGAACTTGCCGCTGCCGTCGTTCAGGAAAATGCGCGTCGGCACGTCGCCGCCGAAGACACCGCCGTAGGACGAGTGCACCAAGTCGCTGTCACCGTCGTTGTCGATGTCGCCGAAGTCGCAATCGCACGACCAGTCGATGAAGCCTCCGGCACCCAGCACCTGCGAGACCGCGATCGAAGAGTGCGTCGTGGCGTTGTTGACGCCCAAGTTGATCCAGCGCGTCGTGCTCTGGTCGACGAAGAATCCAGCCGTTCCGCCCTGGGCGCCGCCCATGTTGGCAAGCCAATGGTTCGACTGGTTGGCGATCGCCGAAGTGTTCGACACGTACAGGTCGATGTCGCCGTCGTTGTCGAAGTCGACGAACTCGACGTCGCGCGAGTCGTCGATGAAGACGGGCAATTGCGTCGAGGTCTTGTCGAGGAACGTGCCGAGCGCGCCACCCTGCGCGCCGCCCTGGTTGATCCAGATGCGGTTCTGCTGGTTCCCGAAGTCGCCCCCGTCTCCGAAGATCGCGTCCCAGTCTCCGTCGCCGTCGACGTCGCCGAAGTCGACGTTCTCCGTGTATCCAACTCCGGCGGTCGGGACGTTTGTGGTGTTGCGAACGAACTGGGCGGAGGCGTTGCCGGCCAGGAGCACGGCGAGGACACCGAGCGGGATCAAGAGTCGTGAGAATCGGGACATAGGTGAAGTGTGAACTTGGACGACTTCGAAGCGACGGCCTGGCGGAGTACGAAACGGGGTCGATTCGCGCTCGCGCACGAAGGCCCCGCTGCGCTCAATCCTACCTCCGGCCCAGAAGGCCGCATCCCCTACCCCAAAGGATCCAGAAAAACTTTCTGTCCGGGAGGAGGCCGCAGACTATCCGTGCCGTCACCTGACGCGGCCCGGGGCCCGATCTCCGCGAGCCCTCGCGCGTCCTGCTCAGGCGGGCGGATGCCCGGCGAGTTGCCGCAGTACTGCCGCGCACAAACGCTCAGTGGTCAGGGTCGTGTTGTCCGCATCGGCGCGGTAGGAGCAGTAGTCCGGCGAGCTGCTGGCGACTTTCTCACCGAGTGCGTAGGTCTCGATCTCCGCCGCCGAGGTCGGAGCGAAGAACGCGACCACGCGCACGTCGCGGGCCAGGGCGATGTGCAAAGCCAAACTGTCGCTGGTGATCAAGAGCCGGCACAACGAAACTCGCGCCGCGAAGTCCAGCAGCGCGTTGTCGCAGCCCGCGTCGATCAGCCGCACGCGCCCGCGCGCGAGTTCGACGATGCGCGCGTTGCGCTCGAGTTCACCGGGTCCGCCGAAAAGCACGAAGGTCACGCGGGCGCCAAGTGCGTCCGAAATCGCCGACGCCAGCTCCACGCTGCGCTCCGGCGAAAGCGTCTTCGAGTGCCAGCGGCCGCCGGCGCCGGTGTTCAGCCCGATCACCGGTCCAGCGGCATCCAGCTCATTTTCCAGCGCAAATCGCGCCGCCCGCGCCGCGTGCGAAGGACTCGCGGCGAGCAGCGGCTTGCCCATCTCGATCCCGAGCATCGCGGCGAAGATCGCCGGGTGCGAGCGGCGGTTCTCGATCTTCAATTCGTCAGCGCGCTGCTTGCCGTGCACGGAGAGCAGCCCCATGTCGAACCACGCCGCGACGTCAGGCGTGTACCGGCGGCGCCCGGTTTCGTCGCAGTACGCGCCGGAGATTCGCTGCGCGGACAACGCGGAAACAAGCCGGCAGAGCGGCTCTTCGTCGTCGAAGGAAAGCACCCAGTCCCAGCGGCGATGGCCAAGCCGCAGCTCGACCCGCGCGAGCTCGTCGCTCGACTTGGGATCCAGCTCGATCACTTCCGCCACCAGCGGGTTGGTCGCCACCAAGTCGACGGCGCCTGGAGCGGTCAGCCAGGTCACACGCAGATCGGCGTGGCGCGCGTGCAGGCCGGGCAGGATCGAGGTAGTCCTCAGCACGTCGCCCAGTGCCGCGGTCTTGATGATCAAAAGTTCGAACACGCGGGCAGGGTATCGGCTAGCCACCGCCGATAACCATCAGGAGATCGAGTGTCTCTTCCGCAAGGACGCGGTCCTCGGGCTCGACGCGCAGTCCCGCCCGGTAGATTGCAGGCAGCGCGTTTCCATCGCGCAACAGCGACGGCGCTGCCGTTGGAAAATGTGTCACGGCCGCGCGCAAGACTTCGAGGGCCGAAGCGGGCAGCAGCAACTCCACTTCGCAGGTGGGCCCCAGAGCTTCCCCGAGGGTGCCGAAAGAGCGCAGGTGCACTCGGCCGCGAACGGAGCCGGCGACGCTCGCCCCCAGGACGCCGGCTGCGACCTGCGGGACTGGACGCGCCGAACGGTGCTCGAAGGAAGCAGGCGCAGCACGGTAGGCGCGGTACTCAGGTTCCATGCCGGATTCGCTCAAGCGCGCGCGGGCCCAGCTGGGCACGTCGTCGGCGGGTGTCCACCCGTAGCGCGCGTTGAGTTCGCGTTGCGCGCGCGCCAGTTCGGCGCCCGCAGCAAGCAAGGCCCGCCCGGGCGCCCGCTGGAATTCGGGCTCGGCCGCCAGCGCGCGCGGTGCGATCCACAGCGCCAGCGCGTCGAGCGAGGCCAACCGGTCGGCGAGCAACGCCGAGGCCGAGAAGGCGCAGAAGCCACCGAGATCGAGCGCCAACATCAGGTCCTCGTGCCAGCCGACGAGCCGACCCTTGCCCACGCTGGAGAACGGATCCTCGCTGCCCGCCGGCAATTCGAGCGGAGCGCACAGCTCGCGCAACATCGAAAGCCCCGCGCTCTCGGCGGCGAGGAACGGAAACGAGCGCATCGGGTCGGTGCCGCGCGCGCTGACGCATTGGCCGAGCAACGAAGCCAGGTTCTTGTCCGGCCGAACCGAACAGCGCCGCACCGTCGTCGTCGCGCGCCCGAGGGCGAGTCCGAGGGCGTGCACACCGTCGACCACAGCCGCAGCCGGTCCTTTCCCGCGCAGGGCCAAGTCGAGCCATTCCGTGAAGACCGCGGGGTTGCCGCGTGCCTGGGGCTCGACTTCGGCGACCAGGGCAAGGCCTGCTCCAACCTCCTTGGCGTCGAGGCCCGATTCGTCGCAACGGGCGAGCAGGGCCAGCGCGCTGTCGAAGTTCGAAAAACCCAGTTGCAGACTGAGCGCCTGGCTCGCACCGAAGCGCGCCGCCTGGCCGGGCGCACCGACACGCTTGAACACCCAACCGCAGGGGGTCGGGCATCCCTGGCACCCGTGTTGATGGCCGCGCGCCGCGTTGGCGCCTTGTGCGAATTCGTCGGCTTGCGCACGGCCGGTCGCCGCGGAACCGAGCTCGCCGCGTGCCGCCAGCGTCTGAGCCAGTTCTAGCGTGCCGCCGCGGGCGCGCTCCTCCAGACGCGGCGACGAAGTCAACGCGCGAGTCAATTCACTAGCGCGCTCGGCGGAATTCGCGCTCGCGCGCACGGCGATAGCCTTGAGTCCGAGTCCAGCGAGCACGGCGCCAAGGCCGCCTCGTCCGACGAAGTGCGGCGGTCCGCCGCCCGCGCTCGAACTCGAACACGCGGCGAGACTGGCGATGCGCGCTCCGCGTTCGCCGGCCGCACCGATCGAGAGCGTCGCGCAGGGGCCAAGCCGCGCTTCGATCAGCCCGTGAGTCAGCAGCGAAGAAAGCCCGCGGGCCTCGGAAATGATTTCGATCCGCGCGCGGCCATCCGCTTCGATGACGAGCACGGCTCCGGCTTGCGCGTGCTGCCCGCGGATCCGCACGGCGTCGGCCACGGCGGCGAGGCGCCGCCCGAAATCGCTTCCCACAAGGCCTTCGGAAAGCGTCCCCGATAGCGGCGAGCGCGAAGCCACGCTCACGCGTGCGGCCGTCGGCAGGCCGCGGACGACGCACTCGCCCACGGCAAGCACCAGCGGCACCCGCGCCGGGTCAGCCTGCGCCAGCAGGGCGATCGAAAGGCCGCCGCCGCCCCAGCCCGCCAGCCGCGCAAGCGCGGGGTCGCGGGCCTGCCAGGGCCCCACGTGCCAGTCCGAACCTCGATCGAGATCGACGTCGAGGAGCCGAGGTAGAAACTGTGCTTTCACAGGGAAAAGAAGCGGAATTGCCCGGCTTGCGCGGGATGTCGAGCCGGACTAACCGCACAGCTTATAAACTGTTCGCCCCAAACGGACGCGCACTCCAAGGCTCAAATCCCCCTGCCCCTCCCAAGCTTGTTCGGTTCCATCAACATCGGCAGTGTGTTCGGCATCCGCGCGCGACTGCATTGGACTTTCGTGGCGCTGATTGTCGTGCTGCTGGTGGCGGGCTATCCGTTCCAGAATGGATGGTTGAACGTCAGCGCCTTGGGCGTGTTGTTCATGCTCGTCTTTCTGCACGAACTCGGCCACGGTCTGGTCGCGCGCCATTTCGGCCTGCAGGTGCTCGACGTGACGCTCTGGCCGCTGGGCGGCATGACCCGCATGAGCCGCATCCCCGAGGATTCGAAGGTCGAGGGCTGGATCGCCTTCGCCGGCCCTGCGGTCAATCTTGCCCTGGGTCTGGCCGCGCTGCCGTTCGCGCCCGCGCGCACGCTCGAGTTCTTCGTGAACGGCCGGCTCGAAAGCGCAAGCACTACGCAAACCGTGGCCGCCGTTTTCGCGCTGGCCAATTTCTCGCTGGCGCTGTTCAACCTTTTGCCCGCGTTTCCGTTGGACGGCGGCCGCATCGCGCGCGCCCTGATCGCGTTGCGCACGGACTGGGTGACGGCCACGCGGCGCACCGCGGCGATCGGCAAGTGGATCGCGCTGGCGATGGTCAGCTACGGCCTGTACGGCCTCGTCACCGACACTTCGGACTCGTTGTTCCTGCCGATCTTCGGCGTGTTCCTGTGGTTCTCCGGCGTGCGCGAGTCCTGGGGCGTGCGCATGCGTCACGTGGGTGAAGAATTCGCGCGCTCGATGGGCGTGCCGGTGGATCCGCCGCTCGCGAGCGTGCACTCCGCGCCCGCGTCAGTCAGCGAGGAAACTCCTGACGATCCCTCCGGCGCGCGCCGTCCAACGATCCTGCGCCCACCGGAGTCCGCTCGGAAGGAACGCCTGAGCGACGACGAAATCGCCGCCCTCGAACGCTTCCGCGGCCGCATCGGCAGGTAGTGTCCGGCGCTGCTCAGCGGCCGCGCAGCTTCGCGCCCGGCTGGAATATCAGGTCGAGCGCCATTTCGGCCGTGACTTGCACACGCACCGACTGCTGCGCGGCCCGCGGACCGCAGATCATCTGCACCGCAAGGTTGCCCGCGAGCACGCTGGTTTCGTACTCACCGCGCTCGTTGCTGCGCGCGCGACCCACCGGATCCGCGTCCGGCTCGCGCAGGAACACGATCTCGACGTTCGCGAGCGGCTGGTCCTCGGAATCGACGACCACGCCGCTGACGCGCAGCAGATCGAGCTCGCGCTCGACTTCGAGATCGAACAATCCCCCGCCGAGCGACCGCTGATGGGCGCGGACGCGGACCTCGATCGTTCCATCGCGCGGGGCTTTCAGGCGCAGATAGGTTCCGAGGGGTCCGAGCGAAACGCCGTCGGCGAAGGCTTCGAAGTCGAACGTCTGAAACAGCAACTTTGAATTGCCCATCATTCGCTCGACGTCTTTCTTGGAGTCCATCCGCGACATCATCGTGGACATGTCTGTCGCGCCGCGGCGCGCTTCCACGCGCGCCTCTTCGCGCGTGCCCGTCAATTTGAGCGCCAACTCCTCGCCGGCTTTTGCGGGCACGAGGAACCTGGCGACACTCTCGGCATTCGGCAGATGTCCGTGCACGAGCGCGCGCGAACCCACATCGAGCGGCCCGTCGCCGAGGGCGGGATAGTCGCTGTGACGCACCAGTACGAAGCGGTAGCCGCCCTGGAGCACGGTCAGCGAAAAGGTCCAGGTGCCGGCAGTGGGCGCTGTGAAGGCCACGAAGTCGCGCCAGGTCACGATGACGTCGCGCTCGCTCTGCCAGACAACTTTCCCGCTGTCGTCCTCGATCGCCAGGCGCACGTGGCCATCGCTCGCGCGCGTGTAGCCAAAGGCCGCGATCTCGAACAGCGACTGTTCGCCCGCTTCGCATTGAAATGGAAAGGAAGCACGCTGGCCGGGTTCCGGCAGACGGCCGACGACCGAGGCATTGCGCGTGAGATCGCCGCTCTGATCGCGCGCCTGCGCCGCGGCGGCGTCGCGCGCAGCTCGCTGGGCCGGCGGAGCAGCGGGCATCGGCACGGCGGCCGGTTTGGCGTCGAGCGCGCTCGGTCCGGCGTGGAGCGCGGCAACTTTCTTGGGCACAACCGGAGCGAATGGAGCAACGGGGACGCTCTTGGGCAAGGACTCGGTCGGCTGCGGCGTCGAGCTGCAGGCGACGAACAGGACGAGCAGCGAAGTGGCGAAGAGTTTCACGTGTTCACCACTTGTTCCGCTGCGTAGTGGGCTCCCAGGACAGCGGCCGCGTCGCTGCCCAACCAGTCGCCGAGCACGCCGGCGTAGAGTCGGCGGAAATCCACGGACGCGGCGTAGTTGCCCGAGGCGTCGAGCTCCTCCAAATTCGGTGCTGCGCCGAAAAGTCCCGGCCGCACCGCGCCGCCGGCGAACATGAGCACGCTCGCCGTGCCGTGATCGGTGCCTGCGTTGCCGCCCTCACCGCTTTCGGCCACGCGCCTGCCGAACTCCGTCGTGGTCATCACCAGCACTTCGCCAAGACGCCCGTTCTTTTCGAGGTGCACGAGGAACGCCTCCAGTGCTGCGTCGAATTCAGCGAGCAACCGATCCAACGCACCGGCCTGATCGGCGTGCGTATCGAAGCCCCCCATCGTGACGTGAAAAATGCGCGTCGGCAGATCGCTGTCGATCACCGCCGCGATGGCACCAAGATCGCTGGCCAGTCGCGAGCGCGGCCAATCGTTGCGCGGACGCAGCGCTTCCGCTGCGCCCAGTCGCCGGCCCGCGTCGGCGGTGTCGAGCGCCATGTGCGCCAAAAATTCACGTTCGCTGTCGCCGCCGCAGGCCTGTAGCATGCGTTCGATCGCTTCCACGCGCGCCTGCTGCGCCGCGGCGTCCGCGCTCTGCGGTCCGCGGAACGACAGTCCGGTCAAACCGCGCACCGCGGGCGGCCGACGTTGGATGCCGCGCATGGAACCGGGCAACGCCCCGTCGCCGATCGCAAGCATCGAAAGCGGATCGCGGTCCAGCGTCTCGCCGAATTTTCCCAGCCAGCCCGCGCCGCTGCGAACTTCGGCGACGCGGCCCTCGTCCCAATAATCGCGGCTTTCGAAGTGCGAAAGACTCGGGCAGTCATGGCCGACGCCGCGCCACAATCCCAAGCCGCCATTCTGGAATCGCGCCGCCGTGCGCGTCAGTTTGGGATGCATGCCGCAGTCGGCTGCGATCGGATTCAGTTGCGCCGCGGGGCGCGCGAGCGTCGGCCGCACGCGAAAAAGACGATCGTCGGCCGGCTGCAACGCGGCGAGTCCGTCGAGTCCGCCTTGCAGCTCGATCACGACCAGACGGCGCGCCGGGTTTTTCGCAAGTTGCGCGGCGGCGCCCAGCCAGGACGAAGTCAGGGCAAGACCGCCCATGGCCGTCACGCTCGTACCAAGGAAAGATCTGCGGGTCAGCATCGCATCGGCTCAGGCCAGGGAGAATTCAGGGGCACACAGCAGCATGTGCAACACCGCGCGCACGCGCTCGCGACGTTCGTGGTCGCGCGTCGATCCGCTGGCCACGACTGGAAGCACGCGTTCGAGGTGCTCCGCGACCACGGCGCTCGCCGCGGGCTCCAATTCACGCTGCAGCAGCTGCGCCGACAACCTTGAAACCAGCAGCGCGCTGTCGTCGGCTTGATCGCAGCACAGTGCCGCAAAATCCGCGGCGGGCGCACCGAAAACCGCGCGCTTGGAATGCGAGACACTCGCGTAGGCGAGCGCGAGTTCGAAGCGCTCCGCCAACTGCGAGGACTGCGCCCAGTTTCGCCCCGCCTCCCAACCTGCGACCGAAGGCGGTTCGAAAAGCCGCATGCCCATGCGCGCCAGCCGATTTTCGAGGCCGAGCAAATGCACGTTGCGCACGCCGAGCAGACGGCCCGCGCTGACAGCCCACTCGACAGGCGTCTTGTGCATCCGGAAGCGGAACTGCGGCGCGTAAAAAGCCTCGCAGCTGAACAATTTGCGCAGCGTCTCGCGGATCGAACTCTTGTTTGCGGCGAACGTGCGCGCCATGCCCTCGACGACTTCCGCGGGCGGCTCGTGGGCCAGGAAACCTTGCGCCAGCTTGCCCGAGATGAAATGCGCGCATTCCGGCCGCGCGACGAGCAGGTCGAGGACTTCTTCGCCCTCCTGCTCGCCCTTGGCGCCGCTGCGTCCGCCGATCACCTGACCTAGGACAAGTTTGTCGTTGGTGTCGTGGTCGCCCGAATCGAATTCGAACGGCCCCTTGTTGCGATCGCGCGTCCCCCAGCCGGTGAAAACGCGCGCCACTTCGGCGACATCGCGTTGCTGATAGTGATTGACTCCGAGCGTGAACAGTTCGAACAACTCGCGCGCCCAGTTCTCGTTGGGGTGTTTCTTCTTGCTGACGCGATTGTCGAGATAGACGAGCATCGCCGGGTCGTGTGCGATGGCTCCGAGCAGCTCGCGAAACCTCGCCCCGCCAAAGCGGCGAAACGTCTCGTATTGCTGACGGAGCAGTGCGCAGCGCACGACTTTGCTCTCGGCCGTCGCGAAGTGATCGTGCCACAATAACGAGAGGCGCTCGCGCAACGGCCACTGGGTCTGGACCATCCGCCACAACCACTGCACGCGCAGTCGCACCACGGCTTCGCCGTCGCTGCCTTCTGTCTCGCCGAGATTGGCGAGTGCGCTACCGTGTGCTGCTTGAGACTGCTCGAGTGCAGGCTCGTCGTCGGGATAATCGACGAAGTGCGCCACCGCGCCGTCGAGCCCGAGTTCGACGAGCCGATCGAGTTCTTGCGGCGTTGCCCCGAAGCCCGCGCGGCGCGCGAGGTGCGCGGCACAATCGCGGTCAAAGGGCTGTGTGTGCCTTAGATCGATAGAACCCGACAAAGCCATGTCAGGAGACTAGCACGCGAAACCAAGGATGCAGGCCCCGGCTTGGGTACGAATTGGTGCGCGGATCGGCCCCAAGCCGGGTGCCCGAAGAGTTCGCCCTGCAACGGCCTTGGGCGCGCAATTTTTGTCGTGACGCCACAGGCTCTGGGGATAATCTCGGCCGCGTTCCTCTGATTCGACTGGAACTGTCCGAGCCTTGAGCCGCGGTGCCCCCATGACGAACTACAACGAGTCCGAACTGCTCGCCCTGAATCAGGAACTGCTCGACGCGATCGCAAACAGCGATTGGACCAAGTACAGCGCGCTCTGCGATCCAAAGCTCAGCGCGATCGAGCCCGAAGCTCCGGCACAGGTCGTCAAGGGCCTCGCCTTCCACAAGTTCTACTTCGACTTGAAGAAGGCACCCGAAGCGCGGCAGACGACGATCTGCCAGCCGGTCGTGCACATCGCGGGCGACATGGCGGTGATCGCCTACGCGCGACTCGTGCAGAAGCTCGAGGAAGGCCGGCCGAAAACGGTGGCATCCATGGAGACCCGTGTCTGGCGCCGGGACGGCACGAATTGGCGCCACATCCACTTCCATCGCTCGCCGCTCTGACTGCGGACGGCTGGCAGCCGCGCTCCTGGCAGTCGCGAATCAATCACCGAGAATCGAAAGGTCCTCCTGAATCTCGTGCATGCTCTGGTAGCGCACGGCCGGATCGACTGCGCACATTTTTTCGATCACCGCGACCGCGTCCATGGGCGAGCCCATGAAGTCCTCGCTCCCGGGCGTGTTCAGTTCCGCGAGCAGCAGCGCCCGGTCGATCGGCACGCTGCCGGACTGGATGACTTCCTCGACATGGGCATAGGGTGCCTTGCTCGTGATCAATTCATAGAACGTGATCCCGAGCGAATAGACATCGGACGCCGCGCTCGCCGCGGCAGGGTTCTGCCAAACTTCGGGTGCGACGTAGCGCGGGTCGAGCTTCGCTTTCATCTCCGCCGGGTCCTTGAGATTCGGAGCGCTCTTGATCAGGGCGCAGTCGAAGTTCACGAGCTTGGTCCCGGCCTTGCGCGAGAAGACGATCGAAAGCGGCCGTATGTCGCGGTGAATGACTCCGTGCTTGTGGCAATGCCCGAGCGCGCTGGCGACGCTGCCGATGATTGCCGCCTTCTCCTTCCAACTGATCTTGCGGTCCTGCTCGCTGGCGAGATAGGCCTCGAGCGGACGGCCGTCGTCCATGAACTCGGTCGGCAGCACGAACTTGTTGTCTTCCCAGGCGAAAATATCGCCGGTGTCGACGATGTTGGGGTGCACGCTGATCATGCGCAGCGCATTCTGGTCGTGGAAGATCACTTCCAGCTGGCGCTCCTTGTCCTTTGTGTCGGCGTAGACGTCGAGACTCCAGACTTTCAGGATCGTCTTCGGATTCGTCTTGATGTAGCGATGACTCGCCAGGTAAACGGCGCGGTCGTCGGTCTGGTTGATCTTCTCGATGATGTCGTAGAGGCCGATGCGCTGCACTTTTTTCGCCGGCCGCGAGCCGAACAAGACGCGGCAAATCTGTTCGTGGTGACGGCGGATCGAATCGACGCGCACCGGCAGGCGATCGGGATCGGTGATGGCGTCAAAAGCCTCCTTGATCCGGATCACGCGCGGCGCCTGGTCGTCGTTGAGATTGATCTTGGCGTTGTCATCGGTGATCAGGATCAACGTCTCGGCCCAGATGTCGCGCAGCCCGGCTTGCTTTTTCAATTTGCCGCCGAGGATCTTCGTCTTCTTGTTCGCCAGCGGAATCGGACTGGGCTGCACACCGCCGTTCTCGAACACCCACTCGTTCTGATTGCCGCGGATCGTGCCGTGATAACCTTTCACCTCGACGTGGTACACCGCATATTCGCCGATCACGGCAATGTCGTATTCGTAGGGCAGCCCTGAACCCGTCGTGAGCTCGAAGTTGTGGAAGAGGTGATAACTCTCTGGCAGCAACTCGGCGAGCTTCAAAATGGCCTTGGTTTCGCTCGCGTTCTCCGGTTCCCCGATGCGGTGAATTTGTGCCATGCGTTCTCCTTGGTAATGGAGAAAGAACCTACTCCCTCGCGAGTGACTCAGCCAGTCGGCCGAGTGGCCTTGCACTCAGCGCGCCGGGCGCTGATCGCGCAGGAAAAGGAAAAGCTCTTTCAGGAACACGCGCGCGTCCTCGAAGTCGCCGAGCTCGAGGCGGCCTGCGTAGTGGCGCGCCGTCTTGACGAACAGTTCTCGTTTCTGCGCCGGTTCCAGCGGTTCGCGCGCCAGAAGGTCGCGCAACAAGGCGAAATCCTCGGCGCCCAAGCGCGCGGCGAGGCCGGCCGAGAGGGCCAGAGTTTTCGGCTCGAGGCCCGCCCAAGTTTCCTCCGGAAAAGGATCGCGCGGCGCGGGCTGCTGCGCTTCCGACACGACCACGGTACCCGCCACCATGTCACCCAGGCGCTGCCGGCGCTCGCTCAAGGCGATCGAGGCAAGGCCTAGGACCCCCGGTATCGGCAAGGGAATCAGCACGTCGATCGGCAGCACGATGGCCCGCAGGGTCAAGGCCAACCAACCCGCGGGATAGCCCTCGACGGTCACGACGCGCAGACCCATGACACGCTTGCCGATCGTCTGGCCGCGCCAAACAGCGTGCAGGATCAGCGTGAGCAGCATGTAACCCAGGACCGAGCCGGTGGCCAGCAGGCCAAGCAGGAACTCGGAGATCGCTCCCCCACCGACGGAGATCAGCAAACTCAGCGCGAGCAATAGGCCTGCGTAGGTCAGCGCGAATAGAACGCCGTCGATCAGCGCGGCTGCGAATCGCGCGCCCGCGCCGGCCAATTCCGGGCGCAGGGCTATGCCCTCGGGTGTGCGGATCTCGAGCTTGGCCAAGCGCGAGACGATACCGTATTCGGGCGATGGTCGAATCCAAGCCGCCTGCCTCCGCGCGAGTTTTGCGCGCGCCCGTGCTGCGAGCGCGCAGGCTCGATCGCAAGGACGAGTCCCTGGGCCGGCTCGACAGCCTGGTCGAGCGCGCACAGCGCCAGGGTCTTGGCGCGCTCAGCGCCGAGGAACTTGGGGATTTGCCGTCGCTGTATCGCTACGCGGTGACGCGTCTTTCGCTGGCGAGAACCGGAGGCGACGACGACCTTCCCACAGCGCAGCTCACGCGCCTTGTTTCCGCGGCGCACGCGCTCTTGTACCGCGACCTGTCCGCGCCGCCGGGCCATCGATTCGCGCGCGCCGCGAAGTTCCTGTGGGCCGAATGTCCGCGGGCGATCCGCGCGGAATGGCGCATCCTGGCCCTCTCGCTGGGACTGTTCTACGGACTGGCGCTGCTTTCCTACGTGTTGGTGTCGCGCGACCTCGAACTGGCCTTCACGTTCTTGGATCCGACGATGCTCGCCGAGGAATTGAAGCAACTTCAGGCGGCCACGCCGGACGCGCCGTTCCGCGGAAATTTCACTTTCGGTCTCGAGAAATCGTCTCTCAGTGCGGGATGGATCATCGCCCACAACACCTGGGTCACGCTGCTGTTCTTCGGTTCCGGTCTGATACCGCCGCTCTACATCTACTTTCTCGTGCTCAACGGTTTGATGGTGGGCACCTACCTGGGCGTAGCCTCGCACTGGGCTCAGGCGGGAAACATCAGTTCGATCCTGATGTGCCATGGCACGCTCGAGCTGCAGGCGATCGCGCTAGGCGGAGCCGCGGGGCTGGTGCTCGCGCGCGGCTTCTACACACCGGGAGTATGGAGTCGCAAGTTCGCGCT
>JAYUUV010000293.1:0-5440 GCA_043754695.1 Planctomycetota bacterium | reverse complement strand
GGTCCGGTCGGGGCCGTGTAAGAAACGGCGGCGGATTACCGGGGACTGCAGATCCCCGCGATCACTTCGCCGGAGACATCGGTCAGGCGGAAGCGGCGGCCTTGCTCGAGGTAGGTGAGCTGGCTGTGGTCGATGCCGAGCAACGCGAGCAAGGTCGCGTGCAGATCGTGGACGTGCACGGGATCCTTGACGATGTTGAAGCCGAACTCGTCGGTCTCGCCGTAACTTGTGCCGGCTTTCGTGCCGCCGCCGGCAAGCCAGGTCGTGAAACAGCGCGGGTGGTGGTCGCGGCCGTACTCAACTGAATCCATGTCGCCCTGGATCACGGGCGAGCGACCGAATTCGCCGCTCCACACGATCAAAGTGTCGTCGAGCAAGCCAAGGCGCTCGAGATCCTTGACCAGCGCGGCCGACGGCTGATCGGTGTCCGCGCACTGGATGCGCAGTTGCTCAGGAAGCATGCGGTGCTGATCCCAGCCGACATGGAACAGCTGGATGAAGCGCACGCCGCGCTCGGCAAGCCGACGCGCGAGCAGACAGTTCGCGGCGTAGGAACCCGGCCGGCGCGAGTTGGGGCCGTAAAGTTCGAAGACTTCGTCGGGTTCGTCAGAGAGATCGACGAACTCCGGCACGGAAGTCTGCATGCGAAAAGCCAGTTCGTACTGCGCGATGCGCGCAGTGATTTCTGGATCGTTCGTCGCATCGTGGTGCAGCGTGTTCAGCGCCTCGAGATCGTCGAGCTCGCCACGCCTGACTTCGCGCGATACTCCCTCGGGCGACTGCAGGAACAGAACCGGATCGCGGCCAGCGCGCAGTTTGACGCCCTGATGTTCCGCGGGCAGAAAGCCCGACGACCACAAATGTTCGTAAAGCGGCTGATCACAGGTGCGCGCAACGTCCTTCGAAACCATCACGATGAACCCAGGCAATTCGTGGTTCACCGCGCCCAGGCCGTAGAGCGTCCACGCGCCCATGCTCGGCCGGCCCGCGTTCTGGTGGCCGGTCTGGAAGAACGTCATCGCGGGCGCGTGATTGATCAGGTCGGTGTGCAGCGATTTCACGATGCACAACCGATCGGCGATGGACGCAGTGTGCGGCAAAAGCTCCGAGAACCAGGCTTGCGACTCTCCGTAGCGCGCGAACTTGAACTGACTCGGCCCGAGTTTTTGCGCCTGGCCCGCGGTCATCGTGGTCACGCGCTGGCCCATGCGCACCGAGTCGGGAATCAACTCGCCGCGATGAGCGACGAGCGCGGGCTTGTGATCGAAGAGATCGATCTGCGAAGGCGCGCCGGCTTGCGTGAGCATGATCACGCGTTTGGCGCGAGCAGCAGGGAAACGCTTCGGTGCAGCGCCTGTCTGCGCGAAGGCTTGCCCGCCGAGCAAGCTCGCCAGCGCAGCGGTCCCGATGCCGCAGGACGCTCCGCCCAAGAACTGGCGGCGTGTCAGCGAAAGTCGATCTTGGCCGAGCGGGTTCATGCTCATTCCCTCGAAAGCGTCTCGTCGAGATTGAGCAACACGCTCATGACTCCGGCCCAGGCTGCAATTTCCAACTGCTCCGTCACAGGCGGATCGGGGCGTGCCCCAGCGCAGGCCACCGACGAGGCCTCATCCTTGTGATCGGCGTAGTAACTGCGCAACGACTTCACGCGCAAGGCGAGCGTGCGCAGTTCGACCATCGACGGCGAACGCGCCAACAAGACTTCGAAAGCCCAAACCATGCGCGTATTGTCGTCGGTCCCGCCTTCGCTCAAGGCGCGTTGTGCGAGCGCCGCGCCCGCTTCGGCATACGTCGGATCGTTCATCAGAACCAGCGCTTGCAGCGGCGTGTTCGTGCGGATCACGCGCAATGAACAGCGCTGGCGCAGCGAAACATCGAAGAGATTCGCGGGCGCGGCCGTGCGGCGCCAAAACGTGTACAGGCTGCGGCGATACAGGTCCTCGCCGGAGCCCTGCGCATAAATGAGTCGGCCGAAGCTGACGTCCTCCCACACGCCACTGGGGTGATAGGGCTTGACCGGCGGGCCACCTTGTTTCTCGACCAGGAGACCCGCGGCGAACAATGCCTGATCGCGCAACACGGCTGCCGGCAGACGGAAACGCGAGGCGCGCGCGAGCCAGCGATTCTGCGGATCGGCTTCGCGCAATTCGGGTGAGCAGGCCGACGAGCGACGGTACGTTGCGCTCGTAACCATCAAGCGCAGCAGCGCCTTGGTGTCCCAGCCCGAATCGATGTAGCGCCGCGCGAGCCAGTCGAGCAACTGCGGATGCGTCGCGTTCTCGCCCTGCGCGCCGAAGTTGTCGAGCGTGTGAACGAGTCCTTCGCCGAACGCTTTTTGCCACAGCCGATTCACCGCGACGCGCGCCGTCAACGGATTCGACGGATCGACGATCCAGCGCGCGAGTCCGAGGCGATCTTTCGGCGCGCCTTCGAGCGCGGCGAGCGCCGATGGTGTGCCTGCTTCGACTTCCTCGCCCGGTTTGTCCCACGCGCCGCGCAACAAGACGTGTGTCGCGCGCGGCTCGCTGCGGTCGCGCATGACCATGACTTTGAGCGCACGTTTCGCGGCGTCCGTGTACTCGAGCAGCGGCGCCATATCGCCCTGATCGGCTCCGCCGGTCTCATCGACGCTGTTGAAGTAGGCGAAGAAGCGATAGTAGTCGCGCTGCGGAATCGGATCGTATTTGTGATCGTGGCACTGCGCACAAGCGAAGGTCAGACCGAGCCAGATTTCGCTGGTCGCGTCGACGCGATCGTGAACGTAGTCGGTGCGCGATTCCTCGACCTCGCGGCCGCCCTCGCCGTTGATCGGGTGATTGCGATTGAAAGCGCTGGCGAGAATCTGTGGCTGCGTGGCTTCAGGCAAGAGATCGCCGGCCAATTGTTCCAGCGTGAACTGATCAAAAGGTTCGTTGGCGTTGAACGCATCGACGACCCAGTCGCGCCACGGCCAGGCCGTGCGATCGAGGTCGAGTTGGAAACCATTGGAGTCGGCGTAGCGCGCGGCTTCGAGCCAGCTCTGCGCCATGTGCTCCCCAAAGCGCGGCGAGGCGAGCAGCCGGTCGACTTGATGTTCGAACGCGTCGGCGGATCTGTCGGCGATGAATGCCGCAGCTTCCTCAGGTGTCGGCGGAAGTCCTGTGAGGTCGAGACTGGCGCGCCGAAGCAGCGTGCGCCGGTCGGCTTCTGCAACCGGCGTGAGCTTCTGCTCGGCGAGCATGTTGAGCACGAACGCATCGATCGGATTGCGAACTGTGCTCGCGGCGCTCGACGCGGACGGCGCCGGCGGTTCGCCCTTGCGCAGCGGCTGAAAGGCCCAGTGCCCCGACCACGGCGCACCTTCCGCGATCCACTGGCGCAGCTTTTCGATCTCGGCCGGCGCAAGTTGGCGCAGCGCCGCGGGCGGAGGCATGCGCTCGTCGTCGTCCGTCGAGGACACGCGTCGAAACAACTCGCTCAGGTCGGTGTGCGACGGCGCGACGATGCGCGCGGGCAACGAGGGATCGCGCTTCGCGTCGAGCGCGTCGCGCGTGCTGCCGAAGAGACCCGTCTGCAGATCAAGACGCAAATTCGCCTTCCGAGCTCCCCCATCCGGCCCGTGGCAGCGCAAACACGCGTCCGCCAGGATCGGACGGATGTCGCGTTCGAATTCCAGCGGCGTTTCCGGCTGACCCGGCGAACCGGATCCGAATGCGGAAACGAGCAGGAGAATCCCTAGCCAGGAGGTGCGTTCCAGCCCCATCACGAGGGTCCCACAGTACCAGCCCCAGCGTGCATTGCGCTCGATCTTGGCGCTTCGATTCCCGCCGAGGATCGTGATCTGCCTCTGAGGCACCCGCCGCACGTAGCCGACTCGCAGCGACGATGTTCTGACGTGTTGCCGGACGATTCGGGGAAGGCAGCTTGACTGCGCCACGACCTGCGACCAACCTCGCGACATGCCGACCGCGAGTCCGCCCGCCGCGCCCGTGCGCTGGACCGATCGGGTGCTCGGTCTGGTCGAGCGGATCGGCAATCGGCTGCCGGACACGGTTTTCCTTTTCCTGCTCGCGCTGATCGCGACCTGGCTCCTGTCGTGGTGGCTCGCACCCGTCGAGTTCGAGCTGATCGATCCGCGCAACGGCGCGCCGATCAAGATCCACAATCAACTCGAAGTCGGATCGCTGGTCGCGTTCCTGACGCGCATGGTCGAAGTGTTCACGGCCTTTCCGCCGCTTGGACTCGTGCTGGTGGCGCTGCTCGGTGTCGGTGTCGCGGAGAAGACAGGCCTGATCGGTGCCCTGCTGCGCACGTTCTTGTCGTTCACGCCGCGCATGCTGGTCGCGCCAATGGTGGTCATGGCCGGACTGCTCAGCCACGTGGCCAGCGATGCGGGTTATGTGCTCGTGATCCCGCTCGGCGCGGCAGTCTTTCGCGCCGCGGGCAAACATCCGCTCGCCGGAGTTGCGGCCGCTTTTGCTGGAGTCGGCGCGGGGTTCGCGGCGAATCTGATTCCATCGAGCATCGATCCCTTGCTGCAGGGTTTCACCGAGAAGGCCGCGCAAATCGTCGATCCCGCGTACAAGGTCAATCCGCTTTGCAACTGGACCTTTTTGGCCACTTCGTCGGTGTGGATCATGCTGGTCGCATGGTTCATCGGCGTGCGCATCGTCGAACCGCGGCTCTCCACGGTCGCGGTCGATGGTGAAGGCGACGCGACCAACGTCGAAGGCACGCTGTCCGCCAAAGAGAAGACAGCCATGGCCCTCGCTGTCGCGGCCGCGCTGACCGGCATGGCCGCATTCGCCTGGTGGGCCACGCGCCCGGATTCGGCGCTGCGCGGAGCGAACGGCGGCCTGACCGAATCGGGCGCGCCGTTGATGAAGATGATCGTACCGCTGATCTTCCTCGCGACCTTCGTGCCCGGCGTCTTGTATGGCTACGTGTCGGGCAGCGTGAAGAATCATCGCGAGCTGATCCGGGGCATGGGTCAGTCGATGTCCGCGATGGGCTACTACCTGGTCATGGCGTTTTTCGCGGCGCAATTCCTCGATGCATTCGCGCGCTCCAACATCGGCGCGCTGATTGCACTCGAGGGCGCGAGTGTGCTGAAAGCGTTGGACCTGCCGCAGCAAGTCACGGTGATCGCGGCGATCGGACTTGCCACCACGATCAATCTCCTGATCGCGTCGAGTTCGGCGAAGTGGGCGCTGCTCTCGGGAATTTTCGTGCCGATGTTGATGCAAGTCGGCATCGCGCCTGAGTTGACGCAGGCCGCCTATCGGATCGGCGACTCGTGCACGAACGCGGTCACACCGATGAACTATTACTTCCCGCTGGTCGTGGTCGTCGCGCAGCGTTATGTGCGCAGCGCGGGCATCGGCACCCTGGTGTCCATGATGCTGCCCTACTCGATCGCCTTCCTGCTCGCGTGGAGCGCCTTGCTGCTGGCCTTCTGGTG
>JAYUUV010000292.1:0-12402 GCA_043754695.1 Planctomycetota bacterium | reverse complement strand
GGTGTCAGACACCCAACCAGCCGACCTTTTGCATTCGCCTGACACGCGAACGTAAGAGGTCGGCGAACGAACGCGTGCAGGGGCTGGTACGACTGCGCCGCTAGCGACCTAGCTTCACTTCAACTTGCTTCGTGCCGACGTCCACAGTGATAGCCTGGCTCCATGGAGTCCAGGTCGGGGAATCATCGGTGCTCAGCAGCTCGATCTGAAGTTGGTACTGGCCTGGTGGCAATCCTGAGAAGGCCACGATCCTCTGGGGATCGAACGGCCGACCGCAAAGCACACGCGTCCGATAGTTGGGCCGCCGGGCGGAACGCGCACTGACTGCCCATCGGGCGGATGGATCTGATCGGTCAACTTCAAGCGTTGCCAGGATCACGCCTTGATAGCCGGCGACCAGAGTTGCCGTTGGAACTGCGGTGTTGTGCAAGATCGAGATTCCTCCATCCAGCCTGATCAGGACTTCGCCTGTCGGAAGTCCTTTCAGGCGCCAGCGATTGGCGCCTAACCGCTCGCCTCGGATTTCATTGTCATTGTCGATGCAGCCGGAGACTGTCCCAAGCGCGTCGTTACTCGGACTGCCGTCAGGCCCGACGACCTCAACGACGACGATGCGCTCGCGATCGAGCTGGATTCGCAGAGTCTCGGATTGAAGTGCAACGCGATACATCCGCTTGATGGCGTAACCGGGCGAGCGAACGGACAGGTCGAGGTCGACGGGCCGATAGATCGCGAGACTTGCGCTGCCCTTCGCGTCCGTTTGCAACATGCCGTAGTCCGTACCTCCCGACGCTGGAGTCAATTCGATCCACGCGTCTTCAATCGCCTTGCCATCGGGGCCCAGCACAATCACGGTTACCGGCTGCGGTCGCGCGTCGATGCGGAATTCCTCGCGGCGATGCTCACCGGTCCTGAGCGGCTGAATCTCGAGCGAACCGACGATGTGGCCAAGACTCCTGATCTCTGCACGCAGCTCGATGTCGGGAGGTAGGGCCTCCCAGACGAACTCGCTGTTCGCGGCAGGCTCGAGTTCGTGCGATGCGCGACTTCCTCGGCGCGTTTCTTGGTTGGATCCGCGCGTCGCCTCGCTCGGTAAGTAGCTCACGAAGATGTCCGCCTTGAGCTCCGAATAGAGATCGGGCGACACGTGAATCGTCAGCTCCGTAACTTGGTCGAGCACAACATCGAGCACTCGATTCGCTCTCGAAAGGTCGAGGCTCTTCGAAACGAATCCCTTCGCCTGGACTTCGATCTTCGTGACCTCGGGCGGCAAGGCGAGTTCCGCGTGGCCTGATGAGTCCGTCAGGATCGGGCGTGAATCGCGTATCGGAGCAGTCACGGTCGCTTCGGAAATCGGCGATCCCGCGCGGTCGTAGACCAAGAGCGTGATCGCTCGCGACTCCCTGATCGGCAGGTCGCCGACATCCCATGACGCGGGCAACGGATCGGGTGCAGTAAGTTCGTGCACGCGCTTGGCGTTGCCGTCATTGAGAGAGACAGTGACTTTGATCGTGCGGCAATCGGCGCGGACGATCTCGGCCTGCGCGAAAACCCCAAAGACATCCGTGGCTCCGCGGACCACGTTCGACTTGGCTCCAGGCGGACCAACCATCCGCAGCACGATCTTGGCGCCGGGGACTGCGACACCGGCAGTGTCGACAACTCGCAATCGAAGCGCAGACAGGCTGGGCGCCAGAGGCGGAATGGGTGCATGCGAGGGCGCCTCGATCGGAGCTGGATCGCCTCGAGTCGCGAGGGGCACCTCAGCCCCGCTCGATCCCCCTGTCGATTCGATCACTTCTGTGGCCGTTTCCAGATGAGGTGCGGCAATCGGTGTCTCGGTCGGGTGAAGCGTCAACCACGTCGTGAAAGCCAGCGCCAAGATCGCAACCAGCATCGCTGCTGCAGCGAATGAGACTCTCGAATGTGTGCGCATTGCGGGCTCGACTGCTCCCCCTTCAGGAGCCTGCGCCTACCGATCGCTCCCAGGGACATTCATGCCAGGTTGACCCGCGCCCGCCGCTTGCGACCCTCGCCGGGCATCGGTGTCAGACACCCAACCAGCCGACCTTTTGCATTCGCCTGACACGCGAGTGCGCAGAGGCGGCTGGTTGAACGTCGGTGCCAGCCTCCGATGCTGGACGACTTCGGAGGCTTCGACGGGACGGCGCCCGCAGCAATCGCTAATGAAGGTTGGGGCCCCAACTACTGTTAGCGGTCGGGCCAACGCAAGAAGTTTGAACAGCGCCACGTGACGGACACGCGACCCGCCGGCAGCTCACATCCTTGTGTCAGGCGGAGGCAAAAGGTCGGCTGGTTGGGTGTCTGACACCGATTTGCGACACTGGTCCCATGGCCACCACCCGCCGCACGCTCTATCCGCCGATCGAACCCTACAACGCCGGGCGGCTGACCGTCGATTCGCCGCACGTCCTCTATTATGAGGAATGCGGCAATCCCAAGGGCCAGCCGGTGATCTTCGTGCACGGCGGGCCGGGCGGCGGATTGGATCCGCGCTATCGGCGCTTCTTCGATCCGGCGCACTATCGCATCGTGCTTTTCGATCAGCGCGGCTGCGGGCAGAGCACGCCGCACGCGGAACTTTCGAACAACACGACCTGGCACCTGGTCGCGGACATGGAGCTGCTGCGCAAGAAGCTCGGCATCGATCGCTGGATGGTGTTCGGTGGCTCGTGGGGCTCGACACTCGCGCTCGCCTATGCGCAAAAACATCCGGCGGTCGTGACCGCACTGGTGCTGCGCGGAATTTTTCTGCTGCGCAAGCGCGAGATCGATTGGTTCTATCAGCAAGGCGCCAGTCACATGTTCCCCGATGCGTGGGAGCCGTATCTCGCGCTCATTCCGCCGGCGGAACGCAGTGACATGGTCGCGGCTTACTACAAGCGACTGACCAGTTCTGACGCCAAGATCCGCTTGGAGGCGGCGCGCGCGTGGAGCATCTGGGAAGGCTCGACGAGCACCTTGATGTACGACAAGGACCTCGTCGCGAGGACCGGCGAGAGCGACTTCGCGCTGGCCTTCGCGCGCATCGAGTGCCACTACTTCATCAACCGCGGCTTCATGGAGGTCGACGATCAATTGCTGCGCGACGCGAAGAAGATCAGCCACATTCCGGGCGTGATCGTGCAAGGTCGCTATGACGTGGTCTGCCCCGCCGAGAGCGCCTGGGCCCTGCACCGCGCCTGGCCCAAAGCCGAATTGCGCATCGTGCCCGACGCGGGCCACTCCGCCATGGAGCCGGGCAATCTGCACGAACTGGTCAGCGCGACCGATCGATTGCGCAGCTGATCAGGCTTGCTGATTTTTCTTGCGCATTCCGGTGCCGCCGCGCAAGAGACCGAGGTCAACCAACACCGCGACGACGACCAGCGCGAGCCAGAATCCGTGCGGCGTTCCACCGCTCTCCTGATGCGCGTAGGCGTAGGCCAGCGTCGTCAACGGCGCGAAAATGAAACCGAGCAGCGGCCAGAGGATCGTCGAGTAGTTTCTCGCCAGCAGGTCCGAGAACAGCCACACGCAAAACAGCGCCACACGCGGCATCGCGAGCGCAAGACATCCGATGAAGCAGGGCATGGGCCTGTGAGCGTAACTTCTGAATCGGCAAGTCAGGCGCCGGGTCCGATTTTTTGCCGGCTCAGAACAAGTAACGCGCCAATCCGATCAGGCCGCCGGCAATAACCACGATGTGGACGCCGATGTTCCAGCGCGACAGGCAGACGAAGACTGCCGACGCGATCGCGAGGGCCGGCAGGTCGAGGGTGCTCCAGGCTGGCGAGCCGTCGTTGAAAAGCGTGCGCAGCGCGAACCAGACGGCGAGATTCAACACGACACCGACTACGGCCGCCGTGACGGCGGCGAGCGCAGCGCTCAGGCCGCGTCGACTGCGCAAGCCTTCAACGTAAGGCGCACCCAGCAGGATCCACAGGAAACACGGCACGAAGGTGACCCATGTGGAAATGCACGCGCCGAGCAGGCCACCGAGCCACGGCGGTAAGCCCTCGGGATGATTCCAACCGCCCATGAAGCCGACGAATTGCACCACCATGATCAACGGGCCGGGCGTCGTCTCCGCGAGGCCAAGTCCGTCGAGCATCGCGCCCGCGGAGAGCCAACCGAAACGCTCGACCGCCGCGTGAGCGATGTAGGGCAAAACCGCGTAGGCGCCACCGAAAGTGACCAGCGCGGCCTGGCTGAAGAACACACCCTCAGCGACGAAGGACGAACTGCCGCCGAAACACGTCGCCAGCAACGCGACCGGCAACCACCACAGCAATAAACACGTGATCAGCACGCGCGCGGCACGTCGCCAGGCGGCAGCTGCGCTCGTGGGACTTGCCGGAACTTCTTTTTCCTCCGCCGGCGCGTGCGGGTTCTTCAACAGGAACCACTGCGGCGCCACCCGTTGGCCGATCCAGCCGATCGCGGCGGCGCTGAGCACGATCAGAGGGAACGGAGCTTTGAAGAAGAATAGGCTGACGAACGCCAGCGCCGCGATGCACCACATCGGCGGCGTGCGCAGTGCTTTCTTGCCGATGCGAATCACGGCGTGCGCGACAATGCCGATCACCGCCGGCTTGAGTCCGGCGAAGATCGCCGCGATCCAGGGCACGTCACCATGCGCGGCATAGATCCACGAGAGGATCCAGAGCAAGAACGCCGCGGGCAGGACGAACAAGATGCCGGCAACCAGCGCTCCGCGCGTGCCGTGCATCATCCAACCCAAGTACGTCGCGAGTTGCTGCGCCTCGGGCCCGGGCAACAACATGCAATAGTTGAGCGCGTGCAGAAATCGCTCCTCGTCGATCCAGCGCCGGCGCTCGACGATTTCCGTGTGCATCAGGGCGATCTGCCCCGTCGGCCCGCCGAAACTGATCCAGCCGAGCTTCCACCAAAAGCGCGTGGCAGTGCGAAAATCCGGCTTGTTCGGCGCGCTCGATTCCGACATCGGAGCGCGCGAGTATACTCGCCGCCGAACGTCGGACTTTGCGCCGAATTTTTGCACGCAAGCACCCCATGATCCTGCAACAGACCTACCTCGCCTGCCTTTCGCACGCTTCCTACCTGATCGGCGACGAGCGCACGCACTCGGCCGTGATCGTCGATCCGCAGCGCGACATCGACGGCTACATCGAGGCGGCGAAAAAACTCGGGCTGAAGATCGAGCGCGTTTTCCTGACGCACTTCCACGCCGATTTTCTCGCCGGCCATATCGAACTCGCCGAGCGCACCGGCGCCACGATTTATCTAGGAGCCAAGGCGCGCGCTGAATTCGACTTCGTTCCCGTTCGCGACGGCGAAACGATCGACATCGGCGACGTGCGCCTGAAAATCCTCGAAACGCCGGGGCACACGCCCGAGGGCATCTCGATCCTGGTCTTCGATCTCGCGCGCGACCGCGAAGTTCCGCAGGCGATCCTGACCGGGGACACGCTGTTCATCGGCGATATCGGCCGGCCCGATCTCTTGACTTCGAAGGGGCTGACCGCGCGCGACCTCGCGCTGTCGATGTACGACACGCTGCGCGAGAAGATCATGCCGCTGCCCGACTCGGTCGTCGTTTATCCGGCGCACGGCGCGGGCTCGGCCTGCGGCAAGAAAATGTCGCAGGAAAAATCCTCGACGCTCGGCGTGCAGAAGCGCTTGAACTGGGCGCTGCAGGCCATGGATCGCGAGGAATTCGTGCGCCAGCTGATCGCCGAGCAACCGGCCATGCCCGCGTATTTCGCGTTCGACGCCGAGCTGAACGGCAAGCGGCACGCAACGCTCGAGCAGAATCTGGCCCTGCACATGAAACCGCTGACGCTCGACGAAGCGCTGTCGAAAGTCAGCTCGGGCGCGTGGATCCTCGACGCCCGCGAACCGGCCGAGTGGACCGCCGGCCACCTTGCCGGAAGCGTCAATGTCGGCCTCTCGGGAACTTACGCGAGCTGGGTGGGCGCGCTGATCTCCGCCGAGCGCGAACTCGTGCTGGTCGCTCCCGCAGGACGCGAACGCGAAGCCGCCGTGCGCCTTGGGCGAATCGGCTTCGATCGCATTGCCGGCTACCTGCAGGGCGGAGCGAGCGCCTGGAAGAATCGGCCGGAGCTCGTGCTCAAGAACGCGCGATTTTCGCCGCAGGGCCTGGCCGGTGCGCTCGCCAAGCAGCCCGCACCATTCTTGCTCGATGTGCGCACAAAGGCGGAGTGGGACGATGGCCATCTCGCGGGCGCTGTGCACGTCCCCTTGCCGCAACTAGAGGCGCGCATCGCCGAGCTGCCGCGCGGAAAACCCATTGCCGTGCATTGCAAGGGGGGCTACCGCTCAGTGATCGCGCTCAGCCTGCTGGAACGCCACGGCCTCGGCCCGCTGTCGGACCTCGAGGGCGGCTACATGGCCTGGATCGAAGCCCAGCAGCCCACGGTTGCTTGAGTCGGGCCACAACTCGCTCCACATTCAACATGCTCCCGAGCTTGGGCTGCCCAGCCTGATAGACTGGGCAATGTTCGAGATTTCCCCGCCGAACTCGCACGCAGGAAGGACCCTTCACCCATGCGTATCTTGGTAGTCGACGACGACCCTAAATTCAGAAGCTACATCTCGACCGGACTCGCGGAGTCCGGCATCGATTCCGTCACCGCAGGCGATCCCGCCGCTGCCCTGGAAGTGCTCAGCACCGACAAGAAGGGCTTCGATCTGATCCTGCTCGACGTGATGATGCCCGTGAAGACGGGCTGGGATCTCTTGATCGAACTGCGCCAGGAGGGTCGCGAGACACCTGTCATTTTCGTCACGGCGCGCGACACCGTCGAGGAGCGCATCAAGGGCCTGAAGCTCGGCGCCGACGACTACGTGATCAAGCCTTTCGCCTTCAGCGAACTGCTCGCGCGCATCGAAGTCGCCGTCAGGCGCCGCAAGGCGCTGCCGCCGATCGAGGCCTTCGACCTGCGACTGGACCTGGTGCGCCGCCAAGTAACGCGCGCCGGCAAACAACTCGAGCTTTCGCCGCGCGAATTCGACCTGCTGCTGACCTTGGTGCGCGCCGGCGGAGAAACGCTTTCGCGCAGCGATCTCTTGCGCAACGTCTGGGGCATCGAGTTCGATCCGGGCACCAACGTCGTCGATGTGCATATCGGCCGACTGCGGCGGAAATTGGACCGCCAGGGAGCGGCGTTGATCCACACAGTGCGCGGCGAGGGCTATCGGCTGGGTAACGAAGAGGCCACAGTGTGAATCACAGTCGCTGGTCGCTGGCTTCACGCCTGACCAAGCTTTTTGCGTTCACCACCAGTTTATTGGTGCTGGCGATCACGCTGGTGAGCGCCGGCTACGTGCATGACTCGACGGAGCGCTCGCTCGAGGGTCTCTTGCGCGAGGAGCTCGACGAGATGATGTCGAACTACGACAACAGGAGCCTCGACATAGCTTTGTCCGATTGGCTCGAGAATGCCGGGGAGGGTTTCCAGCTAAAACACCCTACCTTTCCGATGGCCTGGCAGCTGTGGGAGCCCGATGGAAAAACAGAGAAATACTCGGTGGGCCATCGGGAGCTTCTAGGCCAGGCGAAGCTGAAAACGGCGCCTGAATTGCGCGGAGCGAGGCAAGAGACAGGACAAAATCTGCGCGGGATGGTCGAAATCGGCAAGGACGATCTCGTGTTCGGCTGCGTGGTCGACGGGTCCAGTTTGCTCGGACCGTTGCGCCGCTATTTGATGATCGGCGCGCTGCTGGTCCTCGCCACGATCGTGCTGATCTTCGCCGCCGGCCACATCCTGGTAGGTCGCGTGGCGACTACGCTGCACGAGGTGGCCCAAAGCGCCCGCAACGTCCGCGGAACAGGTGCGGCGATGAGCATCAACTTGACCCGCGCCCCAACAGAGGTGCGCGAGATCGTGACAGCGCTGCAGGAGATGCTGACCAACGTGCAAGGCGAGGCGGAACGCAACCGCGTCTTCACGGCCAGCCTGGCCCACGAACTGCGCTCGCCGATCCAGAACCTGATGGGCGAGACCGAAGTGGCGCTGATGACCGAGCGCAATGGGCAGGAATATCGGCGCGTGCTGAGCAGCCACCTGCAGGACCTGCGCGACCTCGCCGACGCGGTGGACAACCTGGTGACGATCTGCGCTCACCAGCACGCCGAAACCGGACATTCGGAGACGCGCGAGAGTTTCGAGCTCGCCCCCGAGGCCAAACTGCGCCTGGAACGCGAGACGGGCTATGCGCAGGCACACGGGGTCAACCTCAGTCTCGAAGCCGACGGCGACACGCGTGTGTACGGCGATCGCGAAGGCCTGCTGCGGGCGATGCGCAACCTGACCGCCAACGCCATCGAGTGGAGCTCGCCGGGAAGCAAAGTCGACGTCCGCATCCAAGGCGAAAACGGGCGCGTGCTGGTGACGGTCGACGACTCCGGTCCCGGAATCCCTGAGGAACTCAAGGAGCGCATCTTCGAGCCCTTCTTCCGCGGCCCGCAGGCCAAGGGCCGGCGCATCGGCTACGGACTGGGCCTCGCGATCGTGCGCTCGGCGGTTACCGCGCACGGCGGTGAGATCGAAATCGGCCGCTCGCCGATGGGTGGCGCGCGTTTCTCCCTGCGCCTGCCCCGCAATCTGCATCGGCCAGGAGCCGAAGAAACGCCGGTCCCCGGATAGCCGTCCGTCGCCAACTGGCAATGGACCACCCGCGCGGCGAGAATGCCCGACGCGCCGAACGCGCACTAGCCCGTGCTCTTCCCCACCGAATTCGTCCAGAAGCAGCGCGCGCGGCAGGCGGCGGCCTGCGACCTTTCGCTGATTGCACCGGTCTTCAACGAAGAGGGCAATCTGCGTCGGCTGTACGCGCGCGTGGCCGAGATTTTCGGAAAGACGAGCGACTGGGAGCTCGTGCTGGTCGACGACGGATCGAAGGATGGCTCGCCGGAACTGATCTCCAAACTCGCGAGCGAAGACCCGCGCGTCGTCGGCATCTTTTTCTCGCGCAACTGCGGCCAGACCGCGGCGACGGCGGCCGGAATCCACCTGGCGCGCGGCCGGCTGATCGCGACGATCGACGCGGACATGCAGAACGATCCGGTCGACTTGCCGGCGATGATCGCGCTCTTGCCGGGCCACGACGCGGTCGTGGGCTATCGCCTGAAGCGCAACGACAACTTCGTGCGCCGCGCGAGTTCGAGGATCGCCAATCGCATCCGCAATTGGATCTCCAAGGACAGCATCCGCGACACGGGCTGTTCGCTGAAGGTCTTTCGCGCGCCGGCCATCCTGGCCATGCCCCTGTTCGAAGGCATGCACCGCTTCCTACCGACGCTGCTGCGCTATCACGGTTTCTCGGTACTCGAGCATCCGGTCTCGCACCATCCGCGCACGGCCGGCGTCTCGAAGTACGGCGTCATGAATCGCGCCTGGCGCGCTTTCAAGGACCTGCTCGCGGTGCGCTGGATGCGCGGGCGCTTGATCAGCCTGCCGATCCGCGAGGTGCGCGATGGCCGTTGAGGCACTGCGCGCGGGCCTCGAAGAGGTGATTTCTTCCGGCCTGGCCTCCGCCTGGTGGGTCAAGGCCATCGGCTGGGTCGGTCAAGCCCTGTTCTCCGGTCGCGTGATCGTGCAGTGGCTCGCCTCCGAGCGCGCTCGCCGCCCGGTCGCGCCCAGGGTTTTTTGGTACCTGTCGGTGGCGGGCGCGCTCTTGATGAGCGTTTACTCCGTGCTGCGCGTCGAGCTGGTGATGCTGCCGGCTTTCGTCGTCACGCTGTTCATCTACATCCGAAACCTCCGGATCCTGGTGCGCGGGCCCAAGACGAGGAAGACCTCGCCCCTGCCGCTGGTGCTGCTCGGACTCGTGCTCGCGATCACGCCCTACGCGTTTGGCCTGCTGGACTCCGGCGGCCGCGAAGCGCCGAGCATCCCCTGGTTGGCGGTCGCCATCCTGGGTCAGACGATGTGGATCGGCCGCTTCCTCGTGCAGTGGTATCACGCGGAACGTCATGGAAAGAGCGAGTTCCCTGCGGCATTCTGGTGGCTCACGATCGTGGGCAGTCTTTTGCTGCTCGCCTACTCGTTGCACCGCGGCGACCACGTTTTCATCTTCGGTTTCCTGTTGAGCTGGCTCGCACCGGTGCGCAATCTCATGTTGCACTACCGCCACGCGAGCATGGCTCACTGATCGCCGCGCTGGTCCGACTCTGACGGCTCTTCCATCTTCGATGAAACATCTCGTTGCCACTTTGTTGTTTTCGATCGCGATTGCGTTCTCGGCCTGCACGACGCCCGATTACGGACGAGCGCTGCCTCCGGGAGCGCCGGCGCTGATCGCCCTGAAACCCGGTGAAAAACGGCCCGACTTCAGCGAGGCCTTCAGCAACAAGGACGAGTTGATGCCGGCGCTCGATCGTTCGATCGAGTGGCACAAGAAGCCATCGTCGAGTGCCTTCTTCCCGATGGAAGGCGTGAGCCACGAGCGCGCGCTCGCTTCACTGGTGCGCTTTAAGGAATTGCTCGCGCAGTCGAAGGACGGCGCGGATTTCGTGCACCGTCTGACGGTCGAATTCACGGTCTACAAGAGCGCGGGCTGGAACGCGAAGGGCGGCGGCGTCTTGTTCACCGCCTACTGCACGCCGATCCTCGAGGGCAGCCGCAAGAAGGACGAGACGTATCGCTATCCGCTGTACGCGCTGCCTCCGGATCTGGTCAAGGCGAAGGACGGCGCGATTCTCGGTCGGCGCACGGTCTCGGGCGGGGTCGAGCCCTATCCGACGCGGCGCGAGATCGAGGCTTCCGCGGTGCTCGAGGGCAAGAACTTGGAGCTGGTCTACCTGAAGGATCCGCTCGATGCGTTCATCGCCCACGTCAACGGATCCGCGTTCATCAAGACACCGACGGGCGATAGCCTGAAGTTCGGCTACTCGGGGAAAAACGGCCGCGAGTATTCGTCGCTCGGCAAGGAATTGATCCGCACGAAGGAGCTCAAGGCCAAGGACATGAGCCTGCAGAAAATTCGCGATTGGGGCAGCAGGAACCCTGACCGGCTCATGGATTTCCTGGCGCGCAACGATTCGTATGTGTTTTTCACCGAGATCGACGGCAACCCGCGCGGCAGCCTGAACGTAGAGGTCTCGGGCGATCGCACGCTGGCGACGGACAAGGCCCTGTTCCCGCGCGGCGGCCTGGTGTTCGTCGAGACGAAAGCGAAGAACCGCTCGAAACCCGATCAGTGGTTCCATCAGTTCATGCTCGACCAGGACACGGGCGGAGCGATTCGCACCGCCGGTCGTGCGGATATTTACCTCGGCGTCGGGCCCGAGGCCGAGCGTCGCGCGGGCAAGACCATGGCCGAGGGGCAGCTCTATTATCTTTTCTTGAACGAGCATGAGTTCCAAACTCCGACGCCTTGATCGGATCGGTGCGGCGCTGATCGCCGCGCTGCTCTGCGCCTGTGCCGCGCAGCTGACGGGCAGCAGCGGCGGCTCGACTGCGCGCGAAAATCGCGACGCCCACGGCCCGGACGACGTGGCCAAGTACATCGCCGGCCTCGAGTCGGACGCGCGTGTGGCCGACCTCGATCCGCCCGTGGTGCTGGCGAAACTCGCGCTCGAACCCAACGCCGTCGTGGCCGACATCGGTTGCGGTCCGGGCGTGTTCTCGCTGCGCTTTGCGCGTGCCCTGCCGCGCGGTGTGGTCTACGCGGTCGACGTGGAGCCCAAGCAACTCGACGCGCTGCGCGGACAACTGCTTGCCGGCGGCTTCGAGAACGTGGTGCCCGTGCTGGCGAGCTATTCGACGCCGCACCTGCCGCCCGCGTCCTGCGACCTGCTCTTCATCGCCGACACGTACCACCACATCGACGACCGCGTGGAGTACATGCGCAAACTGCAGCGCGTGTTGCGCCGCGGCGGTCGCCTGGCGCTGCTCGAGTACAAGCCCGGTCCCCTGCCCGTCGGCCCGCCGCCGGAACACAAGCTGGCGGAAGGCGAAATGGAGCGCGAACTCACTGCGGCTGGCTGGACGCGCAGCGAACGCTTCGACACGCACAAGAATCACACTTTCGAGATCTGGGTTCCGACGGCGCGCTGAGCTACGCTTCTTTCCACGTCCATGGCCAACTACGAAGTCGTCAAGTACACCGTCGCCCAAGTCGAAGGCGATGATCAGATCGAAGTGATCATCCACGCGTCCGACGGCAATAAGTGGGAGTACGGCATTCCGTTCAGCCGCACGAGCGGACGGTATACGTTTCCCGAGATCGATGTGCTCGAGATGGACTTCGGCGACGAGTTCGCGCGCGAGCTGACGGAGAAGTTGGACAAGCTCGTGGCGAGTTTGGTGCGCTAGAGGCGCGAGCCTCGCGGTCGAGTGCGGCCACGCCGGTGGCAGGCGAAAATAGTTCGGAGTGGAGCCTGACTCCGTACGG
>JAYUUV010000291.1:0-9774 GCA_043754695.1 Planctomycetota bacterium | reverse complement strand
GCGTGGCGACGCGCGGAACTGAAGCGCCGCCTGCAGTTCTCCTCGCACTTGGTGCGCGCCGCGGAGTCGTACATCGTGCGGCGCGGCAACGGCTCGACCATCATCGCCGGGTATCCATGGTTCGGGGACTGGGGCCGCGACACGTTCATTGCGCTGCGCGGTCTGTGTCTGGCGACGGGCCGCATCGAAGACGCGCGCAGCGTGTTGCTCGAATGGGCCCAGCACGTTTGCGACGGCATGTTGCCCAATCGTTTCCCCGACGCGGGTGGCGCGCCCGAATACAACTCGGTCGACGCGGCGTTGTGGTTCGTGATCGGTGTCTTTGAATTGCGCACAGCGTTCGCGCGCGCCAAGAAATCGCTTTCGCGCGCCGACGACGCAGCGCTATCGCGCGCGATCGAAGCGATCCTCGACGGCCACCTCGCCGGCACGCGGCACGGCATTGGACTGGACACCGACGGTCTACTGCGTGCGGGCGTGGCCGGCGTGCAACTGACCTGGATGGACGCGAAGGTCGAAGGTCGCGTGGTCACGCCGCGTATCGGCAAGCCGGTCGAGATCCAGGCGCTGTGGCTCAACGCGCTGTGGATCGCCGCACAGAGCAGCCCCAAGTATCGAAAACCCTTCGAATTGGGCCTGAAATCGTTCCAGGCACGCTTCTTCGACGAAGCGCGCGGAAGTCTCTACGACGTCGTCGATTGCGATCACGTTCCGGGCACGGTCGACGCGCGCCTGCGGCCCAATCAATTGCTTGCGATCGGCGGACTTCCGCTGCAACTTCTCGACAGCAAGCGTGCGCGCCGCGTCGTCGATCTCGCGGAAAAAAAATTGTGGACACCGCTGGGGCCGCGTTCGCTGGCGCCCGACGAGCCTGAGTACGTCGGCCGCTACGAAGGAGGTCCCCACGAACGCGACGCGGTCTACCATCAAGGCGCCGTCTGGCCTTGGCTTGCGGGCCCATTCGTCGAAGCCTGGGTGCGCGCGCGCGGCTGCACGAACGCGGCGCGCAAGGAAGCGCGCAAACGCTTCCTCGCACCGATGCTGAAGCACCTCGAAAGCGCCGGCCTCGGGCACGTCTCCGAAATCGCCGACGGCGACAGCCCGCATCAACCGCGCGGTTGTCCGTTCCAGGCCTGGTCGCTCGGCGAATTGATCCGTCTCGACCTGCGTGTGCTGGTCGAAGCGAAAAGCGATTCCGTGCGCTGCGACGCGCTCGCCTGCGCGCAGTCGGGTTGCAAGCAAGTCGCGCGCCGGCGCTGATTGTTCCCGCGCGCGACATGGCCGCTGCAGCGCCCGAATCGAAGAAAGCTTCTGGGAAAACGCGCATTTGGCGCGTCGCGGCCGTGCTCGTCGCGGCGCCGCTGCTCTACCTGCTGATTCTCGCCGCGCCGTACTTCAAGCGCGCGCTCTTCGAGCACAACTTCTACGAGGTCGTGCCGGCGCGGCTATATCGCTCGGCGCAGATGCCCGGAGTTGCGCTCGGCAAAGTGATCGACGAACACGGCATCAAGAGTGTGATCGACATGCGTTTGAGTGGGGGAGAGCACGACGCTTCGGGCGCCGGCGAGGAGCAGATTGCCGCAGCGCATGGCGCCGTCTATCGGCACGTGCCGATGACGAGTTCGCGGACGAGTCAGCGCGAACGGATCATGCGGCTGCTCGATGCGTTCGACGAAATGCCGCCGCCGATCCTGGTGCACTGCACGAGCGGCTCCGAGCGTTCGGGAGTGGCTTCGGCGATCTGGCTGATCGAGAAGGAGCACCGTCCTGTCGCCGAAGCCTGCGAGCAACTTGCGCTGCGCTTTGGCTTCAACCAAGTCGAACGCGACTTGCGCACTTTCTTCCAGGGCGAACCCACGTTGGATCGCGTGATCACCGAATACGCGAAAGCGCGCGCGCAGCACGAAATCAGTTTTCGTGACTGGGCGCTCGAATCGCATTTGCTCGATTCGCCACAGAAGAAATAGCTTCGAGTCGCAGCGCTCTAGGCCGATTCGCACTGGCCAGACCGCGCCTCGCGCGTCACACTCCGCGGATCATGCAAACGCGACTGACTCTCGTATTCTCCGCGGCCCTCTTCGTTGCCTGTCAAAGCGAGCCCGAGACAGCGATGCTTCCGGCCGATGCGCAAGGTTTCCATCCCTTGTTCAACGGCACGGACCTGAGCGGTTGGGTCAACGTCAACTGCGGGCCCGGCACCTGGGCCTGGCGCGACGGCATGGTCGTGTGCAGCGGCAAGCCGACCGGTGTGATGCGCACGGAGCGCATGTACCAGGACTTTGAACTCGAGCTCGACTGGCGCCACATGCACGCCGGCGGCAACGCCGGAATCTTCGTGATGAGCGACGCGCTCACGGCCAAGGGCGAGCCGTTCACGCGCTCGACGGAAGTGCAGGTGCTCGACGGCACGGAGACGGCCAACTACACCAGTCACGGCGACGTCTTCTCGATCCACGGCGCGCACCTCACACCCGACCGGCCGCATCCCGGCGGTTGGGAGCGCTGCTTGCCGAGCGAGCGGCGCGCGAAGCCGTCGCCGGAGTGGAATCACTACAAGATCATTTGCCGCGATGGTACGCTGAAGCTCGAAGTCAACGGCGCCGAGGTTTCGGGCGCGAAGGATCTGACGCCGCGCCGCGGTTACATCTGCCTCGAATCGGAAGGCAGCGAAGTGCACTTCAAGAATGTGCGCCTGAAGGAACTGCCGAAGTCGAAGTCGCTCGACGCGAAACTTGTCGCGACGAAGGACGAAGGATTTGTCTCGCTGTACAACGGCACGGATTTCAAAGGCTGGCGCGCGCCGCTCGGTGCCGACGCCGCGCACTGGACCGTTCGCGACTGGACCCTGGTCTGCGAGTCGCCGGCGGCGCCGTTGTGGAGCGAAAAGGAATTCGGCGACTGCGAAGTGATTGCCGACGTGCGTGCCGTCGAAGGCCACCCGAGTTTCGTGCTCCACGCCCGCGGCCCCCAGGCTTTCGAGATCGCGCTCGAGCCCAAGCCGAAGGAAGAGTGGAGTCGCATTCGCGTGCAGATCGTCGGCGAGAAAATCGACATCAACATCGACGGCGAGCTCTCGAAGGGCGAGATGCCCAAGGTCCGCGCACGGGGACCGATCGGACTTTCGGGCGAGGGCGGCGGCAGGCTCGAGTTCGCGAACGTGTACGTGCGCGAGTCGCGCTGAGCATCGCCCTGACGATTCGAGGGCCCAGCGGGCCGAGCTGACAGTTTGAAGATTTGATTTTCAAACTGTCAGAACTGTCGTAAGGCAATACGTAGCAATTGGTTACATCGTGTCAGCTTCGTCGATTTGGCCGCCGGCGGGCGCTTCGCGCGAGCGTTCGGCCATGTGTGCGACACGCGCGGCCTGCCTGGGGCAGGCGCCGCGCCGCAGGTTGCTACTGGGCGGTCCGCACGACCGGTGGCGAGAAACTGAAGCTCATGCGACGGCTATTCTCTCGACTCGTGAAGCAGCTGCACCGGACGCGCGTGCGATCCGTGAATTCGGTTTCGCGCAACTTCATCCAGCTCGGGAGACCATTTCATGACGCGCGGATCTCAGTCGATCGTCAAGCTCGCGGCACTGGTCCTGATGTTGGCCGTCGTCGCGTTCCTATGGACGCGCTCGCGCAGCAGCGAGACGAGCGGGCAGGAGAACGCGAAGCCGACGCTCGACGCAAGCGCGCCTGCGACTGAGACACCCAAGCCGGACAAGCCTTCAGACCAAGCTGCTCCGGTTCGCGAAGTCGTCGACGCGACTGCATCGATCGCGCCGCCGCCGCCGTTGCCGACGCTGGGCGAGTACCTCAAGAATTACTGGGGTGATCGCTGGCCGGAGATGGAAGCGAAGTACGCCGAGTGGTGTGTGGAGGCCGGCATGAAGGAAGATTGCCTTGCCCAGCCTTTGGATGTCATTCCGCCTCCGTGGGAATCGGTCGTCGCAGGATTTCAGGCGAAGCTGCTAGAGGATGGCCAGAACTCGGTCGCCGGAATTGGCAATCAGGTCGACTGGCCGGCGGAAGGCATGACCGATCAGGACGTCCGGAATCGCTTCAAGGTCGCCAAGGGAATTTCCGTCGGCTCTTCAGAACTCGCCGCCATCGAGAGCATTGGCCACAAATACAACGCCGAGATTCAGAGCCGTGCGGAGTCGAGCAAGGCAGGGATTCTCAAGGCAGTGAATTCGCTGTGGCTCGCAGGGAAATTCGAGCGGGCGCCCGTGGCACTTCCGCCGCACCACGGAGTCATGTGGCAGTCTTTCACGGTCATTCAAGATCATTGGTGCGTCAGAGTTGAGCTCAAGCACGGGGACTACACCTGGCTCGAGGAGGGCAGCGCGTCGCTGGCCGCGCTCAAGAAGACCCGCGACGGTGAGATTCAGAGCTACTTGGATTCGTTGCACTGAAGGGCAGGTGGCTGCCGAGTTCGCGAATGCCTGCGCGAGGTCCGCGCCCGGGACCCGGTTCTGAGTCAGCTTCGTGAGGCGGTTGGGGCCTCCTGTGAGAAGCCGGGCAGGGAGCGGATCGTCGACCGCTCTCCCAGCAGCTTTCAGGGCTGAACCCGACCTTCGTTCCGGTCGACGGGGGCCAACCGAGCCTGAAGCCGAAGGAATTCGTTCACCCCCCGCAGGCCGAACCCTCTTGTGAGGGCCGGGCGGCAGGCGGGCGCGCTATAACTGTAGGGACTCCGCGGTAGTTCGAACCCCGCGAGTGAGCCCAACATGCGGTCACGATCCGACTCGTTTCAATTCCCGGCTCTCGCCTTGACTCTTGGCCTGTTGGCGGCGGCCGGCGCCTGCGACGGTGGGCCGGTCGAGATCGTGCTCGGCACGGACCTCGGCAGCGGAGACCTAACGGCCAAGATTGCGAGCGCGGCCCCCGGTGCTCCCGCACCTATCCGCTACGACCGCGATATCCGGCCGATCCTCGCCGATCGTTGTTTCATCTGTCACGGGCCCGATCCGGGCAAGCGCAAGGCCGAGCTGCGCCTCGACAACGTCGAAGGGGCGACCGCGTTGCGCGACGGGATCACGCCGATCGCACCGGGCGATGTCGCGCATTCGGAACTGCTGCGGCGCATCGCCTACAGCGATCCCGACGAGGTCATGCCGCCGCCGACGAGCAACAAGCGCGCAATCAACGAAGAAGAGCGCGAGCTTCTGCGGCGCTGGATCGCCGAAGGCGCGAAGTACGAACCCCACTGGGCCTTCGTCGCGCCCGAGCGGCCCGCGGTCCCCGCGACTTCCGGTGGCAAGAATCCGATCGACGCGTTTGTGCGCGCGAACCTCGCAGCTCATCAGGCGAAGCCGAGCCAGCCCGCCGAAGCGCAAACGCTTTTGCGACGCGCGTTCCTCGATCTGACCGGCCTTCCGCCGACGCCGGAGGAGCAGGATCAATATCTCGCCGACTCGCACAGCGACAAGTTCGAGCGCCTGGTCGAAAAACTGCTGCACGAAGAGCCCTACGTTTCGCGCTACGCCGAGCGCATGGCCACACCCTGGCTCGACGCGGCGCGTTACGCGGACACTTCGGGCATCCACATGGACGCCGGCCGTTCGATTTGGCCTTGGCGCGATTGGGTGCTCGCGGCCTATCGCGATGGAATGCCTTTCGATCAGTTCGTCAGCGAGCAGATTGCCGGCGACCTTTTGCCGAATGCGACCGATGCGCAGCGCATCGCCTCGGGCTTCAATCGCAATCACGTGACTTCCGACGAAGGCGGCGCGATCGCGGAAGAATATCTGGTCGAATACGCGGTCGATCGCACAGCGACGACCGGCTCGGTGTTCCTTGGCATGACCATGGGCTGCGCGCGCTGCCACGACCACAAGTTCGATCCCGTGTCGCAGGACGAGTTCTATCGGATGTACGCCTACTTCGATTCGATCGAAGAGCCCGGGTTGTATTCGCAGGTGCCCGATTCGAAGCGCGCGCTCGAACCGTTCATGGACGTGCCGAGCGAAAAAGATCGCACGAAGATCGATGGGCTCGACAAGCAACTCACAGAAGCGCGCGCGGCGCTGGACGAACCGGATCCGGATGAATCCGCGCAGCGCGCGAAGTTCATCGCCGATCTGACCGGCAGCGCGGGCCTGCATTGGGCACAGTCGAAGGTTCTCTCGGCCGTGTCGGCCGAGGGCGCGATGATGACGCTCGAAAGCGACGGCTCGGTGCTCGCCGGCGGCAAGAATCCGGACTTCGACGAGCACACGATCACGCTGCGCACGAATGAGCGCGATTTGCGCATGCTCGCGCTCGAAGCGTTGACCGACAAGAGTTTCGTCAACAACAAGGTCGGCCGCGCGAACAACGGCAATGCCGTCCTGGGTTCGATTTCCGTCGAGGCGGTCTCCGTCAAGGATCCGGCGAAACACGAGACGATCGTCCTGCGCTGGGCCTGGGCCGATTTCGAGCAGCAAAACGGCAACTTCCGCGTCATGAACGCCATCGACGCGAATCCCGAGACCGGCTGGGCAGTCGACGCGCACAATCGCGAGGGCGGCCGCGTGGCGATGTTCCTCGCGGACAAGCCCTTCGGGTACGAAGGCGGCACCGATCTGCGGGTGGCGCTCGGCTATCGCACGATGTACGCGGGCCACGTCTTCGGCCACGTGCGCCTGAGCGTCGGTCAGATCAGCGAAGCGGGCCTCGCCGTGTTGCCGCCCGCGACGACGACCTGGGCCATGGTCGGGCCGTTCCCGGCGGCGCCGGCGGAGGCGTACGACAAGGACTTCGGGCCAGAGGCGAAGGGCGCACTCGATCTCGCGCTCACCTTCGGCGAGAAGAAACTGGGCTGGAAAGTGCGCGGCGATTACCTCGACGGGCCGCTGTACAACGACCTGCCCGCCGATCAGAACGTCACGTATCTCGGCCGGCATCTGTATGCGCCGGCGAAACGCTCGTACAACGTTTCGCTGGGAAGCGACGACGGATTTCGGCTGTTCGTCGACGGCGTCGATGTCGGTCAGCAGAAGATCGATCGCGGGTTGATCGCCGATTCGAACAAGGTCAAGTTCGATGTCGAGGCGGGCCTGCACGAAGTCGCGCTCAAGATCATCAATACCGGCGGCATCGGCGGTTTCATGTGGCGCACGGAGCCCGCCCCGGACCAACTGGCCGGCGATCTGATGCTTGCGCTCGCGCCCGGCGACGACACTTCGATCCTGCAGCGCTCGAGCCGCATCGAACGCGCCTGGCGGCTCGCTTTCTCGCCGAGTTACCGCGCCAAGAGCGAAACGCTGGAGAAACTGACCAAGGAACTCGCCGACGCGCGCGCGAGCATTCCGCGCACGATGGTCATGAAGGAACTCGCCATGCAGCGTGAGACTTTCGTGCTCACGCGCGGCCAGTACGATCACCCCGACAAGACGCGCAAGGTCGAACGCGGAGTGCCCGCGGCGCTCGGCGCATTGCCCGAGGGCGCGCCGGCGGACAGGCGCGGACTTGCGCAATGGCTCGTGGCGCCGACCAATCCGCTGGTCGCGCGCGTGGCGGTCAATCGGATGTGGGAGATGCTCTTCGGCACCGGACTCGTGCGCTCCAGCGAAGACTTCGGTCTGCAGGGCGAATGGCCGAGCCATCCCGAACTGCTCGATTAGCTGGCCGTCGAATTCCGCGAGAGCGGCTGGGACGTCAAGCGCATGCTCGCGCTGATGATCACGAGCGAGACCTACCGCCAGGACTCGAAGGTGCGCAGCGAATACGCGGAGCACGATCCGTCGAACCGCTGGCTCTCGTATTTCCCGCGCCAGCGTTTGACGGCCGAGGGCATTCGCGACGGTGCGCTGTACACGTCGGGATTGCTGGTCGAAAAATTCGGCGGCGTTTCGGTCAAGCCCTACCAGCCCGACGGCCTGTGGCAGGAAGTCGCGATGCCGTCCTCGAACACGCGGCTCTTCGAGCGCGGCATGGACACCGATCTTTGGCGGCGCAGCCTCTACACGTACTGGAAACGCGCCTGTCCACCGCCCGCGCTTTTGACCTTCGACGCGCCGACGCGCGAGTTCTGCACGATCCGGCGCGCTTCGACGAACACGCCGCTGCAGGCACTTGTCTTGTGGAACGACGAGCAATACGTCGAGGCGGCGCGCGTGCTGGCCGAGCGCACGTTGAATCTGCCCGCCGCGGGCGACAGCGAACGCATCGTCGATCTCGTGCGCCGCTGCACCGGGCGCAAGCCGGACAGCGCACAGAGCGCAAAGCTGAACGCGGCCCTGGTCGCCTTCCGCACGCGTTTCGCCGCAGCCGTCGATGACGCGAAGTTGCTGATCGAAGTCGGTGAGCGCATGACCGACGCGAAACTCGATCCGGTCGAACTCGCCGCCTGGACCATGCTCACGAGTGCCGTGCTCAATCTGGACGCAACGATTACCAAGAGCTAGCTATGAATCCCTTCGAAGAAAATCGGCTGGGCCTGACGCGGCGACGTTTTTTCTCGCAGTGCGCGGGCACGGTCGGCGCGGGCCTGGGAGCCATGGCGCTGGAGCAATTGCTCGGGCCCGGGAAAATCTTCGCCGCGCCTGGTGCGCTCGGAGCAGGCGATGCGCCGCGCTTCGTCGCGCCGCACTTCGCGCCGAAGGCGAAACGCGTCATCTACATGCACATGGAGGGCGCGCCCAGTCAGCTCGACCTGTGGGATTACAAACCCGGTCTGCGCGAACGCTTCGACCAAGATCTGCCCGACTCCGTGCGCAACGGTCAACGCCTGACAGGAATGACCAGCGGGCAGGCGCGTTTTCCCGTGGCGCCCTCGGCCTTCAAGTTCGCGCGCTACAAGAACGCGCAGGACGGTGCCTGGATCAGCGAGGTCATGCCGCACACCGCGAGCCTGGCCCACGAGATCGCCTTCGTGCACTCGATGCACACCGAGGCGATCAATCACGAGCCGGCGATCACGTTCTTTCAGACCGGCAACCAACAACCCGGCCGGCCTTCGTTCGGCGCATGGACGAGCTACGGTCTTGGCAGCGCCAACTCGAACCTGCCGACCTTCGTGGTCCTGATCACGCAGGGCTTCGGAAACATGCAGGCCTTGTCGGCGCGCTTCTGGGGCAGCGGATTTTTGCCCAGCGAACACCAGGGCTGCAAGTTGCGCAGCGCGGGCGATCCGGTGCTCTACCTGAAGGATCCGGCAGGCGTTTCACGCGAGGATCGACGGCGCATGCTCGACCTGGTCGGCGAACTGAACGAGCGCGAGGCCGAAGAAAGTCTCGATCCCGAAGTGCGCGCGCGCATCTCGCAGTACGAGATGGCCTACCGCATGCAGATGTCGGTGCCCGAACTCGTCGATTTTTCCGACGAAGACGAAGAGACGCTGGCGATGTACGGTCCGGAGGTCAAGAAACCCGGTACGTTCGCCGCCAATTGCCTGCTCGCGCGCAGACTCGCCGAACGCGGCGTGCGCTTCGTGCAGCTCTTCATGCGCGGCTGGGATCAACACGGAAATCTGCCGGCGGAAATGCGCCTGCAGGCCGCCGCGGTCGATCAGCCGCAGGCCGCGCTGATCAAGGACCTGCGCCGGCGCGGACTGCTCGACGACACGTTGATCCTGTGGGGCGGCGAATTCGGGCGCACGGTCTACAGCCAGGGCACTTTGACGCCGGAGAATTACGGACGCGATCACCACCCGCGCGCTTTCTCCCTGTGGATGGCCGGCGGCGGAGTGCGGCCGGGCATCAGCTACGGCAAGACCGACGACTTCTCGTACAACATCGTCGAGAACCCGGTCGACGTGCACGACTTGCACGCCACATTGTTGCATCTGCTCGGCTTCGACCAC
>JAYUUV010000290.1:0-24845 GCA_043754695.1 Planctomycetota bacterium | reverse complement strand
ATGCTGCACGTCGCCAGCGCGCTCGAAGCACGCTCAAAGCGCACCTGCATGCTCGATCCGACGCAGGTGCAATGGCGGCAAGGCCGCGCGCATGCGGCGACGGCGTGGTACACGGGCCCGCTCGATTCTCTGGCGCGCTTCTATCCGGCCGAATGGCTGCCGAGCACGCCCTCGACTTCGCACTGGCAACACTTCTTCCGCGGCTCGCGCACGCCACTTTCGAATCCAGGTTCCGCGCTGCTGGTGCAGACGAAGCGCTTCCCGCTGATCTGGAACGAACTCGCCACGCCGCTCGACACCTGGCGTGCGCTGCTGCCGGACACTCGCTCGCCGCGCGAGGTCGCTTGGCGCGCGGACAGCGCGTGGCTGGTCAAGCCCGCGCTCGGCCGCGTCGGCGACGGCATCGGACTGCGCGATATCGTCGAGCCGCGCGAGTGGCGCACGATCGAACGCTCGGCGCGCTGGTTCCCGTCGAGCTGGGTCGCCCAGCAACGCTTCGAAGCCGTCGCGCTCGAGTGCGCCGGCGAGCGCTTCTACCCGTGCCTCGGCGTGTACGTGATCGACGGCAGGCGCGCGGGCATCTACGGCCGCATTGCGCGCCGAGCGCTGATCGACGCGCGCGCCCAGGACATCGCGGTGTTGGTGAAAGCATGAACGGACGCGAACTCTTCGAGCACTGGGCGCCCTCGGACTCGATCTGGTCGCCGTGGGTCAAACCCGTGCTGTTCGCCGCGGCACACACACCAGCTGAGTCCGACAGCGCCGATTGGGGGGACGCTGTCCGGCAAGCGCGCGGCCGCTGGACGCCACCAAGACCGGGCGATACCGCACTGGTGCTCGATCTGCCTGGAGCGCTGGCGCTCGCGTTTGCTCTGGAATGTGCGGCGCAGGGCTATCGACCGGTGCCGCTGTTCAACTCGTGCCCGGGTCCCAACGCGGTCGTCGCGAACGGAACCGTGCGTGCGGGGCTCGAATTCGGCATCGACGAACTTGCCGGCGCGCGCCTGCTCGCCGACGCTTCACCCGCGTTCGTGCTGGACTCGCGACGCATGGCGGGCACGCCGACGCCTCTGCGCTTCGACAATCGCTGGCAAGTCTTCCCCCAAGACTTTCCATCCGCCAGCGGATTGCTTGCGCGCTCCATCCGGAACGTCGTGGTTGTGCAGGACGGCCTGGTCGAGCCGCGCGACGATCTCGCTCACGTGCTGCTACGCTGGCAAAAGTCGGGCATCACGATCCTCGCACTTGACCTCGCCGCCACGCCGCAAGTTCCGATGCCGATCCGCGTGGCCCGGCCGAGGTGGTTCGGTTGGGTGCTTCAGCGGCTGCTGGTGACGCTGGGACTGCGCCGCAACTCCGCCGGAGGATTCGGCGCTGTGGTACCGGATGTGACGAGCTCAGGAAGCGGATTCGCCTGAGGCCGACGAGTCGCGCAGCAGCGCGTTGCGATCGGCAGTCACCAAAATCAGCTGAAAGCGACGGCCGCGCCCGATTCCACGGACACGGCCGCCGCTCGCTTTCGAACTCGCGCGCTACTTCGACGCTTTCATTTCCGCGAGCAGCGTGTCAACCGCGTCGTCCATGTCCTTCTCGCGCACGTCGCGATAGCGGATCACGCCCTTGGCGTCGAGCACATAAATCGTCGGCCAGCCCGACACATTCCAGCGCGAAGCCAGCGGCCCCTCGGTGGATTCGTCCACGGCCTGGCGCCAGTTGATTTCGCGCTCCTTCAGGATCTTGCGCAGCACGTCAGCGGTGCCGTCGCTGTTGATTCCGACCAATGCAAAGGCTTCTTTTTCCAAACGCTTCACGAGCGTCTTTTCGTGGGGAATCATCGCCACGCACGGGCCTCACCAATTCCCCCAGAAGTCGATCACCATCACTTTGCCGCGATAGTCGGAGAGTTTGAACTTCGTGCCGTTTTCGTCGATAGTCTCGAAGTCGGGTGCCTGCATACCGATCTGCAGGTGGTCGAGTTCGAACAGGAACGATTCGGCGGCTTCCTTGTAGGTGCCTTGATAGCTCTTGAGTGCGCCGAACTCGGCGATCAGACGTTCGAAGCACTTGCGCCCCTTGGCTTTTTGCACGTCGCTGGATTTCTTGCCGCAGCACACCTGGCCCAGCGTGAACAAGCTCGACGCCTTGACCTCAGGATGCGGTGATTTTTCCAGCAACTTCTCGAGCGTCGCGATCGCCTTCTCCTGACCGGCCAGGCGGCCGTAGGAGTACATCAAGGTCGTCGGCAGATTCTTCAGCTCCTTGGAACCGATCGACTCCGCGAGCAAACGCTCGAGCGTCTTCGCGGCGTCATCCTTCTTTTGGAACGCGCACTGAATGGAAAAGATCTCCATGCACGCGGAAGCGGCGACGTCGGTTCCCTTGGCCTCGCCGGCCAGGGTTTCGAACTCAGGAATGAACTCGAGGCCGGGCCGCTTGGCGATGACCGCGTCTCGCTGCTCTTCGGTCCGGTCGCCTTTCAAATTCTTCCCGTAGTAGTCCTTGGTCGTCTTGCGCATGCGCTCGACCAACGCATCCAGGCGCTCTTTGGGAGTCGCCGTCTCCTGCGCGGAGAGCGGGGCAAGGCCCAGCGCGAAGGCCAGGATGCCCGCCAGGGCAAGCCATGCGGCTCGCCGAATCATCTCGTTCATGTCTTTGTGCTCCGAAGTAATGAAATTCAAATGCGTAGCGGCCCGCGGATCGTTCAAGTGGAATCGCCGACGGGTTTCCAGGCTAGCGCGAAGTTCGCCGCCGCGCTGCCTCCGGGCGAAAACGCGGCCTCAGACCGCTGCGATTTCGGGCAGACCTTCGAAGAAATGCACCGCACCGGTCTCGAGCTCGTACTCGGCGCCGACGACCGCGACGCGGCCCGCAGAGACCAATTCCTCGAGCAGGCGGCTGCCATGGCGCAGATGATCCACGGAGGCGCGTACGTTCGCCCGTTCGGCCTCGCGAATGGTCGTCGCTTCCGCGACACCAGGCCGCACGATGCCCGCGATGTGCGGAGCGATGCGATCCGTGATCGCGCGGATGTTTTTCGACTCCGGCCCCAGGCCCGTTTCGATCGCGTGCACCGTGGCCGTGATCGCGCCGCAGCCTGTGTGCCCCATGACCACGACCAGACGCGAACCAAATTGGGAGGCGGCGAACTCGATCGAACCGACGACCGACGGTGCGACGATGTTGCCGGCGATGCGCACGACAAAAAGTTCGCCAAAGCCTTGGTCGAACAGGATCTCGACCGGGGTGCGCGAGTCAGAGCAACCTAGAATGATCGCGAAGGGTCGTTGCTCTTCCGTGGCCAGCTTGCGGCTCCACGGCCGCGCGGAAGTCGATCCGCTGGAATCGCGGAAACGTCGATTGCCTTCGACGAGTCGCTGTAGCGACGCGTGCGGCGTGGGCGAATCGGCATCCCAAGTGTGAGGCATCGATTTGGGTTGGTGTGGTGGACGCGGGCGTGGCTCAGCCCTGAGCATAGTGGCGCACCCGCACCCCTTTCCATCGGCGAGTTTCTTGGAACTACGCTCAGCGCCAGGTTCCAGTGGAGTCGAGCGAATCGTCCCGCGCGTCGTCGCGGCCTCCCGGCGCGCCATCGGAGCCCAGGCAGATCAGTCGAAAGCTGCGCCCGTCGGCCGAAGTCGCATAGATGTAGGGCCGTTTCCACGGGTCCTTGGGCATTTCGGCGTAGCCGTAGAGATAAGGTTGTTTCGCAGGGGTTGGCTCGAGGAGCAAGCTGAACTTCGCGGGGTAACAGCCGTCGTGGTCCGCGGCATAGTGACCGAGCGCGCTGGCCAAGCTGGCCAAGTCCCCCGGCACGATGCGGCAGTTCGTCCGGAAGGTGTTGATCATGGGATTCGGGACCAAACACCAGAGCAGAACGGCGCAGGCTGCTGCCACGATGCAGTGCGCCACGACATCTCGACCCTTCATGGGGCTTTCGACGAAGCTCGCCCAGTTTTCTTTCGCGTGCGTCGTCCCGCGGGCACGCGTCAGCGCCGCTGGGCTGCGGAGTCGACCGAGATGTCCTGCGCATCGCCCCGGCCGCCGGGTGCGCCATCGGAACCGAGCGTGCTCACGCGAAAGCTGCGCAGGTCAGCGGCTGGTTCGTAGAGGTAGAGACGCTTCCAGGGATCCTTGGGCAGATCGTTGTAACCGAGCAGATAGACCTCGGAAGCTGGGAGCTGGCCGATCAGCGATGCCAACCCGGCTGGGAAACGACCGTCGTGATCCGCGGCGTAGCGGTCGAGCGCGCTCGCCATGCCGGCCAGATCCCCCTTCGCCACCGCTTCGTTCATCTTGAATCCGTGGACAGGAACCGACGGGACGAAGTTCCAGACGAAGAGAGCCCAGATCACTCCAAAGACGCCGACGGCGGCAATTCTCTTCACGTCCACGAGCGACGGACGACGGCCGCGCAGGCTTCTTTCGCCAGCAACGTCTCCTGAGCCGATATTGCTCCAGCGTCTTGTCTACGCCACCAGCGGCACCTCGAACGATTCACCGGGCCGAGCGCCGTTCGGCGCACCCTGGATCACCGACATCACCGAGAAGTCGAGACCGGAATAAATCTAGACCCGGCCGATATCGTTCGCCGGCCCGCGCGGGGCGACCACGAAATCCGGATGACCGTCGACGTCCGGCGTCAGGCACAGGGCTTGGCCGCCCCATTCGAGTTGCTGTCGGCAACTTTCTCGATCAGCAGTCCCTGCGCACGAAGACCTGGACTCGACAGCCACAGCATCCATCCAACGCTCCTCCAACGAGGCTTCGTCACGGCAAGCATCCGTTCACGGGGTTCGGGTGCTGCTCAAAGGCCTATCGTGAATTCCAGTCCGTCCGAAAGTGAACTCCCGTTCGGTGCAGCGAAGCCGGGATCGCGTCCCCAAGCCTGACAGTTCACCACCGAACCGGCGATCCGCAGGGCGGGCTTCGGATTTCCGCCGAGTGCGCCCTGCGCGAACGCGTTCATGTCGATCGCATACACGCCCGAGCAGTCGTTCGGCGGCGGATTGCCTCCGGACAAAAGCCCGATCGATCGCGAGAGCGGCGGCGCCACGCACAGCGTGCCGCCCTGGAAGGGCCCCGAGGCCGCTCCGCTGAAACCGTAGAGCAGCAAACCCGGTTTGTTGTTGAGCACCTGCTGCACGCTTACGGTGAAACCAGAAGCGGCGCCGGCACTGGGAACTCCGAGCGCGCCGATGGCGGGTGTACAGCCCAGCGAATTCAGCTTTGCGACGCAGAACGTGTGGAAGGAACACGGCGCAATCCTCGCGATGCGGGCCGAAGAAAGTCCGCCGGCGAGAAGAAAATCTCCCCCCAGGTAGAGCGAGGGCCGGCCGAGCACTCCGTCGTCGTAGAGCGCCAGGCAACGCACGCGCGCGCTGATTCCGCCGCCGACAGCGCTCCAGTGGCTGCCGTCCCAGCGCGCCAGGTACGACGCGGGGGCACCCTGCGCCACGGTGAACTGTCCACCGGCGTAGATCCGCGGACCCGCGCCGGAACCGTCGTCGAAAACTTCAAGCGCCTCGACCGTGCCCGGCAGTCCGTTGCCGAGCGGCGCCCACTGCACGCCGTCCCAAAGCGCCACGTTGCTCGCCAGGACGCTGTTGACTCCTGTGAAGGAACCACCGATGACGATCGCGGGACCGCTGGGAGCGCCAAGATCGATGGTCGTAATCGCGCGCACTCCCCCGGCGACATCGCCGCCAAGTTTGCTCCAGGCGGTTCCGTTCCACAGCGCGACCCCGTGCACGAGCAACGCACCGGCGACGTCGAATCCTCCACCAGCAACGAGGCGCTGGTCGCCGTTCGGCAGGCTGAAGGTCTTCAAAGCATCCGTTGGGCCGCCGGTCAGACCCTGGTTGAGCGGATTCCACGTGGTTCCATCCCAGGACGAAATCCCGCGCATCAGCAGCTGGCCGCCGGTGAATCCGAAAGATCCTGCCGCGATCAGTCGCTCGGGCAGCGGGCCGTTTCCATCCGAGTCATAGCGCGCCAATGCGTTGACCGAACCGTTGAAGCCATCGCCGAGCGCCGACCACGCGCTGCCATCCCATTGCGCGATTCGCAGCGCCGGCACTGGACCGATCGTCGTGAAACTTCCGCCCGCCACGAGCCGACGGCCGGCACCGCTGTCGAAGGCTTCGACCGCCAGCGGCGTCGGATCGAGGCCCGCGCCGAGTGTGGACCACTGCGAGCCGTTCCAGCGCGCGATGCGACTGACGTTGGGCAGCGATCCCGCGCCCGTGAACGCGCCTACGGCGAACAGCGCTCGGCCGCCAGGTGCGTCGAGTTCGCGAAGCGCGTTGACCTGGTTGTTCAGTCCCCGGCCCGCGACGACGGTCGACCAGGCGCCGGAATTCCAACGCACCGTCCCGGTCATCGGCGTCGTGCCGCTCGCCGTGATGAAGCCGCCAGCCCACAGCGTCGGTCCATTGCCGTCGTCGAAGGAACACAGCGTACTCACGTAGTTGGCGAGACCTGCGCCGAGACCCTGGAAGAACGAACCGTTCCAACGCGCGATGCTGGGCAGCGAAGTCGGCCCCGAGCGATCGAACATGCCCCCGGCGTACAGATGCGGTCCGCTGCCGTCGTCGTGCACGGAGAGCACGCTCACCGTCATGGAGCTTGGATTCGGCGTGTTCTGGAAGCCGAAGCTCACCGCCGAGATCACACCATTGCGCCAGCGCAGGATGCCTGGAGCATTGACGCCGTTGTAGATCGTGAATCGTCCGCCGAGGAAAAACGACGGACCGCTGCCGTCATCGAACGGAACCATGGTGTTCACCGCGCCGTTTTTCGTGCCGGAGATCAGCGAGGTCCAGGTAGTTCCCTGCAGTTTGGCAAAACCATTCGCGGCGGGCAGACCGCCGAGCCAGCTGAAACCACCGCCGAAATACAGGGCCGGGCCCGTACCGTCGTCAAAGACGCTCATGCACGACGGCCCCTCGAGCGCGCCGTTGGAGACCTGACTCCACACGCCGTTCTGCCACTTGGCGAGTCGATAAATCGTTAGCGGGCCGGAGCCCGTGAAATCTCCGCCCGCGTACAACGCGGGGCCCGTGCCGTCGTCGTACTGCGCCAGACATTGCGCCGGTGCCGAGAGACCGTCGCCGAGCGCGCTCCATGTCGATCCGTCCCACTTCGCGATGCTGACCGCGGACTGTCCGCCGGCCAGCGTGAAGCCGCCCGTGACGACGAGCATCGGACCGCTGCCGTCGTCGTAGCTGCACATCCGGATCACCGTGCCGTTCACGCCGCTGCCTAGTGGCTGCAGTGTGCTCCCGTCCCAGCGCGCGATGTTGTCGATGCCGGTGCCGTTGTAGTTCGTGAACTGACCGCCGATGTACAGCGCTGGACCGCTTCCGTCGTCGAACCTCAGCGTGCATTCGGCGAGCGGCAAGCCTCCGGGCACGCCGAACTCGCCCGTGAAGTCGGGACATTGAGCGTGGCCCAACGGCGCGAACGTCGAGAGCATCGCGAACGCCCAAGTGAGGCCAATCAGTTTCTGTTTTTTCATTGGGTTCAGGCCAAGGCATCGACAGGTATTGCCCGTGTTCACTGGATCAGAAAAGCGCCCATGCCGGGCATCGCAATTCCGGCGAGGGAATTGAAAGCGCCACCGACGAAGGCGCGACCGCGCGCGGCGGTGACGGCATAGATTTCGTTGTTCGGCGCCGGCGACCAGGTCGACAAGATCGCGTACTCGGCATCGACTGCCCCGAGGAAGGGGCTCCAAACACCATTGATCCTGCTGAAGCGCCCACCCAGATAGATCAGCCTGCCGTAACGCGCGAGGGAATTGATGATGACCTGACCACCACCCGCGGGAAGCATGGGCGTCCAATCGTAGGCGATGCCCGTGATCGGATTGATCTGTGCGAGCTGGGGCGCCGTGAATCCATTGACGGTCTGGAAGGCGCCCCCGATGTAGACTCCGCCATCGGCCGCAAGCACGCAGTTCACGGCGCCGCTCGCATTGCAAATCGTCGGCAGCACCGCGCCGGTCAAGGCGTTGATCACGGCAAAATTCTGCCGCGCCTGGTTCGGGCTTCCGGCACCGCTGAACAGACCGCCCACGTACAGACGCGTGCCGTCCGGCGAAAGTGCGATGTCGTTGACGGTCCCTCCGATGCTCGCGTTCCAGCCTGGAATCAGCGCGCCACTGATCGGATCGACCGCGATCAGGCTGTACACGCCGGCCTGAGTGTGAAAGTCACCGGCCGCGTAAAGCATGCCGTTGCCATAGGCAATCGCATGCACCACCGCCGTCTGAACAGGGAAGGCCGAGCTGACGTCGAAGGGCCGCGTCGTCGTGCCGGTGGTCGAATCGACCGCCGCCAGCAGTTTGCGCGTTGCGCCGTTGGCCGAGAGAATCGTGCCGGCGAGGTAGACCGTGTCTTGAACCTGCAAGCTTTCCTGCACGCCGCCGACGATGTTGGGACTCCAGGCCGTGGGCGCGAGGTTGTCGAGCGAAAGTGCGCAGACTCCCGCGCGAGGCAGGCAATTCACGAGCGCAAAATCTCCGCCGATGATCGCGGACGCTCCCGCGAGCATGGCTGCGAACGCCTGAGTCGGCGAACCGCCGCGCAGGTTGCTGTGCCAGGGACGCGCCGCGCCGGTTGTCCGATCGACGACCGCGACATTTTCGCGCGAATCCGCGCCGGCTTTGCTGAAGCATCCGGTCAGCAGCACGTCCCCGCCAGCGCTGTCGATGTCGAACACCGTGAGGCTTCCTCCGACAGCCACACTTACGTCCGGATTCCAAGGCAACAAAGCGGATGTGTTGAAATCGAAGGCCGCGGCCCTGCCGCGTGGCTGTCCACCGGCCGATGAAAAGTAGCCGCCGACGAAAAGTGTTCCCGCGTCGAGCTTCACGGACCAGGCTGTCGAGTTGAAGGTCGTGCTGAACGCGCCTAGTGCGCCCGTGGGAGCATCGAGCACGGCAACTTTGCTGCGCGGCGAACTCAGGATCTGGTCGAAGTTCCCGGCCAGCACGAGACTCGTCCCATCGAGACACATGTCAAAAATGCCGTCGTCGAGTCCGGCGTCCCACGCAGAGATCAGACCGGAGAGTCGATCGATCAGCATCAGGTGCTTTCTCAGCACACCCTGAACAGTCTCTTGGAAAATGCCGCCGACGTAGACCCGATCGCCGTAGATGGCCAGCGCGTAGATGTGCGAACTCGTGCCCCAGGATGGCCCGAGGATCGGATTCCAAGGCAAGATGGCGCCGCTCTGCGCGTCCACCGCGCACAACGCCTGGCGCGCCGCGCCACCCACCGGACCGATGCCACCGGCGATGTAGAGCACGCCATTGGCGGCGAGCAACGCCTGCACCCGATTGCCGAGCAGATGCGCATCGAAGGCCGCATCGACGTTGCCGTTGGGCAGCACGTGCGCGACGCAGCGGCGCGCGAGATTTTCGATGAAATTGAAGTTGCCGCCGAGGAACCAGCCGCCCGCGCCGTCGTTGACGATCGAATAGACCGGTCCATCGGTCCGCGGCCAACTGACGTCGGCGGAAGCGTCGGACAGTGCGAGGCGCGCGCTCGCACCGGTCGACTGTCCCAAGTAGCCGTAGCCGCCGGAGATGAACAAACTCTGGGAGGATGACGAAAAGTTCGTGGGCGCTCCGTCTGGAATCCACAGTTCACGCCGCAGCAAGTTGGTCGGTTGCGGATTCCAGACCGCGCCGAAGCGACTGCCCATGGTCGGCAAAGTCGGCGGCGGATTCTGGGCCCGGGCCGACGACGCGGACAGCGCGCACAAGAGCCCGAGCAAGAGACCCAGTGCATTCACCCGAAGCATGAACTCCCCCTGCGTGCGCCCCGCAAGAGGGTCTGCACCTCATAATCGTAGCATGAGGCCCATTCCTAAAAATCAGTGGCCGTGACTGCCCCTTCTCAGCCTCAAAATTGGCCGCCTAGGTCTCACTCCGCGCCGGCCGTGCACGTCACGCCAGGGAGAGTTTCCCCTGCCTCGGTCGCGTCGCACTCACGGCCTGCTTGACCTCCACGTCGCCGCACTGCGCGACCCGGCCGACAACTCTGAGCGAGCAGGACATCGTCGTCCCCAAGCGCTGGAACGAAGCGACGCTCGCTGAATGGGCGAAGCCTGTCGCGGGGCTCGGGATCCAGCGAAGCTTCTCGATCGCGGCCGGGCACTTCGCCGCGCCGATCGACAAACTTATCTGCACACGCTGTAGCGCGGCGGCCCCTGGCGTGCCCCGCCCTGGTCGTGCAGCATGGCGAAAGGAGGATTCAATCCATGAAGTACGGTGCGCAGAATCGCATTGAGGCCCGCGTCACATCGGTCAAGAAGGGCGACATCATGTCGCTGGTGAAATTCGAAGTGCTCGTTCCAGCTTCGATGGCTTCGGTGCTGACGACCGAGTCGCTCGAAAGCCTAGAACTCAAGGTCGGCGACAAAATCGAACTGATCGTCAAGGCAATTCACGTCCTGCCCGTGAAGGAATAGCCCTCCCGGCGCGGCCGGGCCCGATCCGGCCAGGGGCGAACGCCGCGCGATTCGCGGCCTGATAGTATCGAGTGCCACGCACTCTTCTGCTGCTTCGCGATTCGCGCAAGCCGAGGCCCAATCCCATGCATTCGATCCGCTGTTTTTCCTTGCTCGCGCTGCCGGCCCAAATGCGCCGTAGCCTGCCTGCGGTGGCACTCGCGGTGCTCTCGCTCAGCGCGACGGCCGACTTCGACTTCATCGATTTCGTCAACACGGCCGGCCTGAACTTGGTGGGTACCGCAGTCCAGAACGGAACCGATCTGCGGCTCACACCGGCGAGCGCCAACAGTGTGGGTGGCGCGTGGTTCCAGACCAAGCAGTCCGTCGGGACGAGCTTCGAGACCAGCTTCACGTTCCAACTCGGGCCCGCGACCGGTGCCGATGGCTTCGCCTTCCTCGTGCAGAACAGCGCGGCCTCGCCCCTGACCGGCACGGGCTGCGAGCTCGGCTATCACGGCGTCGCGAACAGCCTGGCGATCGAGTTCGACACCTACAGCAATTCGACCTGCGGCGCGGTGAGTGTGAATGACCCCAACGGCATCCACGTCAGCGTGCACTCGCTAGGAACCGCGCCCAACAGCGTCGCTGAATCCGCGTCGCTGGGCTCGACGCTGGTCATTCCGGACTTTGCCAACGGCTCGGTGCACTACGCGAAGCTGCGCTATGAAGCGAACGTGCTGTGGATCTACATCGACAACCTTTTCCAGCCCGTGTTGAGCGTCGGCGTGAACCTCGGCAGCTTGCTCTCATTGGATCAGGGTCGCGCCTGGGTCGGCTTCACGGCGAGCACCGGTGGACTCGCCGAAGTGCACGACCTGCTGGCCTGGAATTTCTTCGAGAACCCGCCGCCCGTCGGCAATCTGCGGCCGCTGACGCCGACCATCACCGAGCCGGCGACGAATGGCCAGTTGGTGAATCCCGCCGACTTGCACATGGAGACAGCTCCGTTCGTCGATCCCAATCCTGGCGATCAGCACCATTGCACGGACTGGGAGGTCTGGACGAATTCGCCCTCGCAACGCATCTGGTCTTCGCTGTGCGCAACAGGTGTCGAGAAGCTGCACACGCACCTGGGTGACGGCACGTTCGAAAATTCGCACGCCGGCCGAAGCGACTTGATCGCAAGCACCAGTTACACCCTGCGCGCGCGACACTCCGACGACAGCGGCCTGCCGGCCACGGAGTGGAGTCCCTGGGCGACACGCACATTCTGGACCGGCGCGGCGAGCACGACGTTTCCGCTGGCGATCGAGGACGTGGCGACGGCTCCGCTGCCGCGCTGGGTCAATCCGGCCAATGGCACCGCCGTGATCCTGCAGCCGGCTGCGACCACTCCGCTGCTGCGACTGGAATCGGCCACCGGAACGCTCTTGCTGCAGATCCAGGCCAACGATGGTCTCAGCAACACGCTGACGAATCCTGCGCCGATCGGAAGCCACGTGTCCGTGCGCATGCAAATTCAAGGCGGCACCCAGGGACTTGTGCTTCCCGCGACGGACTTGACGATCGTCGATGAGGACTGCGCGACGCACGCCATCCTGCTGCCTGCGCTTTCGATCGCCCCCGGTGGAACCAACTATTTCTGGATCAGCTCAGCGGGCGCGACTTTCGTCGGCACGTCCACGCAGACTGCACCGGTATTCACGACGCCAGCGCGCGGACTGACGCCGCCCTGGGATGTGCGTCAGCCCAATTTCAAAGTCGATGTGTTCGCCAGCGGCTTCGAGCTTCCGGTGAACATCGTGTTCGTGCCCAACCCCGGCCCGAATCCTGGCGATCCTTTCTTCTACGTCACGGAGCTCTACGGACAGATCCGCGTGGTCGCGCGCAACGGAAGCGTCGGAACGTACGCGAGCGGCTTGCTCGACTTCCCACCGACCGGAGCATTCCCCGGATCCGGCGAGCAGGGTCTCAGCGGCATCGCCGTCGATCCGCTGACCGGCGACGTGTTCGCATCGATGCTTCACGCTGCGATCGGCAACCCGGGCGTGCATTATCCGAAAATCGATCGCTTCCACAGCCTCGACGGCGGAAAGACGGCCTCGACGCGCAGCACGATCCTCGACATGGTCGGTGAATCCCAGGGGCAGTCGCACCAGATCTCGAATTTGACGCTGGCGCCCGACGGCAAGTTGATCTGTCACATGGGCGACGGCTTCACCTCGACCACCGCGCAGGACCTCGATTCCTTCCGCGGCAAGATCTTGCGGCTCAACCTCAACGGAACTCCGGCCACGGACAATCCGTTCTACAACGCGGCGAACGGCATCAATTCGCGCGACTACGTCTTTGCCTACGGCGTGCGCAATCCCTTCGGCGGCGACTGGCGTGCGGCCGACGGCAGGCAATACGTCGTCGAGAACGGCCCGAGCGTCGATCGCTTCGCGCAGATAGTTCCCGGCCGCAACTACCTGTGGGACGGCAGCGACGCGAGCATGCAAAACTTCGCGCTCTACAACTGGAATCCCGCGCACGGGCCGGTCAATCTCGCGTTCATCCAACCCTCGACTTTCGGCGGCAGCGGCTTCCCGGCCAGTTCGCAGGGCCATGCATTCGTCAGCGAATCCGGGCCGACCTACGCCAGCGGCGTACAGCCCCAGGGCAAGCGCATCACCGAGTGGATCCTGGCCGCGAACGGCACGCTCGTGGCGGGGCCGCTGCCGTTCCTCGAATACGCGGGAGTCGGCAAAGCGACGTCTTGCGGACTCGAGGCCGGGCCCGACGGGCTCTACATGAGCGAGCTTTACAACGATCAGGGCAACAACGCGCCGCAGATCGGCGCGCGCATTCTGCGCATCCATTATTCTGCGCCGCTCGACTGCAACGGCAATGGGATCGACGACACCTGCGATCTCGCCGGCGGGGCGAGCGCCGACGTCAACCTCAACGGGATCCCCGATGAGTGCGATTGCGCCGGCGCGGTCTATTGCGTCGCAAAGCTCAACAGCCTCGGCTGTCTGCCTTCGATTTCCTCCAGCGGCAGTGCAACGCTCGGGGCTCCGGACAACTTCGCGATCCATGCGAACAACGTGCTCAACAACAGACCGGGCCTGGTCCTGTGGAGCACGCTCGCCGGTGCCTCGCCTTTCGGTGGAGGAACACTCTGCCTGCAAGCTCCGATCCGCCGCATGCCGGGGATCAATGCCGGTGGCTCGCCCAGCGGAAACGACTGCACCGGCAACTACAATCAGTCCGTCAGCGATGCCTACCTCGCAGCCAACGGGGTGACTTCCGGCATGACCCTGCACTTCCAGGTCTGGTCGCGCGACCAAGGTTTTGCCGCGCCGAACAACATCGGATTGAGCGACGCACTGCGCGTCTTCATCTGTCCTTGAGCCTCCTGCGCGCGAGCGTGAACGCGGCGCGCACTTGCGATGCGTGACGAGCTGGTCATGGAGCGGCCCGCGCAGGATCCGCAACATCGTTGAACCGACCCGCCCGATCCCGTACTAAGGGTCGTGCAGGTCAGCTTCGCGCTCCGGCAGGGACGCGAGCTGGAGTGGCTTGACGGCAGTACCGCCCGCGCACAGCGAGCGAGGAGGCAACCGTGATCATCAGCGCTTTGGTTGGGATCTTGCTTGGGGCTGCCATGGGATGGAGCGCCAAGACTTGGACGGACGGAACGCGACGGCGGGTTCTCGAGGAACTTTTTTCTCGCAAACTGCAGCTGGCCGATCGGCTGCGCGACGAGGCGATCAAGGCTGCCAATGCCTGCCGCGTCGAGCTGATAGCCAACGCGGAACGGATCGCGCTGCTCGCACAGGAAGGCGAACAGCTGCGCGAGAGCCACGAACTCCAGCGCTCCGCGCGCGGCGTGGAAGTGCGCGAGCTGGAGGAGCTGCGCCGCGAAGCCCACAGCTGCCGCGAAGCCGCGAACGAAGCCGAGCGCTCGCGAAATTCGATGCAGCTGCAATTCGACGCAGCAATACAGCGCGCTACCAGCGCGGGTGAGGCCATGGACCAGGCCTACGGCGAAGTCATGGAATTGACAGGCAAACTCGGCGCTTTCGAGGGTCTGCTCAAGGATTCCGCGGCACGGGCCGCCGGGCTCGAGGTCCAGTGCGTGACCCAGAATATGGCCCTCGATGACCTGCGCGGCGCGGTGACTCGACTCAACCATGAACTCGAGGGCACGCGCGAAGGCTTGGCAGTGCGCGATGCCGAGCTGGAAGGTCTGCAGGCGCTGCGCGGCGATTTCGATTCGTTGCGCGAAGCGCTTGTCGCGCGCGAACGCGAGCTCGCCGCGCGCGACGTAGATCTCGGCCGTCAATGCGCGCGCATCGAAGCCCTGAGCCCGCTGGTCGCGCGGACTTCCGAACTCGAAAAACGCACTGAGGCCGGCACGCGACGCATCGATGAACTCGAAGCGGCGCTGGCAGCGGCCCTCGAACGCGCGCAGGACCGCGAGTCGCTCTCGCTCGAACTGCAAGACGTTTCAGGCCGTGCGCAGGCCGCGGTCGCGGCGTTGGAGCACGAGCGCGCCCGCTTCGAAAAACTAAGCGTCTCGAGTCAGACGCGCGAGGAAGAAGCGCGCGGCGCGCGGCGCGAAGTGACGCGGCTCGCCAAGGAACTCGAGCTGGCGCAGGCCGGCGCAGCGGCACTGCAACACGAATCCGAGCAGTTAGCGACGCGCATCGCGGCCCTCGAAGCGTCGCTGAACGAACGCAACCATCGCATTCGCACGCTGACGCCGGTGTCACGCTCGAATGTGGCGCGCAGCGCGGCTCGCGCGCAGCCCGTCAGGAACGCGGTCGGCAAACAGGTCAGCGACGACCTCAAACGAATCGCGGGGATCGGCCCGGTGCTGGCAGGGAAACTGAAGCGCCTGGGCGTTGCCTCGTTCGACCAACTGGCCGCGCTGACGCGCAGCGACCTGGAGCTCTTGGCCGAAAAGCTCGGAATCGCCGCCGAACGCATTCGCCGCGAGGGTTGGATCAGCTCAGCCCGCGTCGAAGCGCGCATGCGCAACGGCGACTGACGCAACCGTCGCGCGTCGATCGCGCCGACGGCCAGCTCGGCACGCGCCCGGCGGGCATCGAATGAGGCCGCGCGCGGGTTCGCGTGGAATTCGCAGCGCGAAACGCTACCGTTCGGGCATGAAGACGATTGTCCTGGAGCGGCTGAAGAACTACGTCGATGGCGCCTGGATCGACGTGCCCGATCGCGCCGTGCAGCAGGTGCGCAATCCGGCGACGGGCGAGGTGATCGCGGAATGTCCACTCGGTGGCGCCGCTGAAGTCGACGCCGCGGCCAAGGCGGCGCACGCAGCTTTCGCGAGTTGGCGGCGCGTTCCCGCCGAGGATCGCGTGCAGTATCTCTTCAAGCTGAAGAGCTTGCTCGAAGAGCACGCCGAAGAACTCGCCGCCACGGTGACGCTCGAAAATGGCAAGACCCTGCCCGAAGCCCGAGGCAGTGTGCGGCGCGGGATCCAGATGGTCGAAGTCGCGATCGGCGCGCCCTCCTTATTAATGGGCCAGGCGCTCGAAGACGTGGCCCACGGCATCGACTGCGAATCCGTGCGTCAACCGCTCGGCGTGTTTGCATGCATCGCGCCGTTCAATTTTCCGGCCATGGTGCCCTTGTGGTTCTTCCCCTTCGCGGTCGCCTGCGGCAACACGTTCATCTGCAAGCCATCGGAACAAGTGCCGCTTTCGCAACGCCTGATTTTCGACCTCGTGCATCGCGCCGGATTTCCGCGCGGCGTGCTCAACCTGGTCAACGGCGGCAAGGAAACGGTGGACGCGATCCTCGCGCACCCGTTGATCCGCGGCGTGAGCTTCGTCGGCTCGAGCCCAGTCGCCGAATACGTCTACCGCGTCGGCGCGGCGAGCGGCAAGCGCGTACAGGCTCTCGGTGGCGCGAAGAATTTCATCGTGGTGATGCCCGATGCGGAGATGGACAAAGCGATCGACGCGATCGCCGAATCGGCCTTCGGTTGCGCGGGCGAGCGCTGCCTTGCCGCGAGCGTCGTGCTCGCGGTGGGCGAAGCGCACGGCAAATTGCGCTCCGGACTTGTCGAGCGCATTGCCAAGTACAAGGTCGGCGATGGCGCGAAGGGCGGCACCACGATGGGCCCGCTGATCTCGCAGCAGAGTAAGGACCGCGTGATCGCCTGCATCGACAAGGGCGTCAAGGAAGGCGCCGAGCTGGTCTGCGACGGCCGCAACCTCCAGGTCGCGGGCGGCGGCTACTACCTGGGTCCGACGCTGTTCGATGGCGTGAATCCAAAGATGAGCATCGCGAAGGAAGAAATTTTCGGGCCTGTCTTGTGTCTGATGCAAGTTGGGGAGCTCGACGAAGCGCTGCGCATCGCCAACGCCCATCCGCTCGCGAATGCCAGCTCGATTTTCACCACGAGCGGCAAGAGTGCGCGCACCTTCCGCTACGACATCGACGCCAGCATGGCCGGGGTGAACATCGGTGTTTCCGCACCGATGTCGTTCTTCGGTTTCGGTGGCGCCAAGGGCTCGTTCTTCGGCGACCTCAAGGCCCATGGCCGCGAGGCCTTCGACTTCTACACCGACCGCAAGGTCTTGATTTCGCGCTGGTAACCCCAGGTCCGACAGAAAAACTCCTATGCCGAGAATCATCCGTGGCGGTTTGATCCAGTGCTCGAATCCGATCAACGACGAGAGTCGTTCGGTGCGCGAGATCCAGGCAGCGGCGCTCGCGAAGCACCTGCCGTTCATCGAAGAGGCCGGCAAGCGCGGCGTGCAACTGCTCTGCCTGCAAGAAATTTTCAACGGTCCCTACTTCTGTCCGAGCCAGGACGCGCGTTGGTATGACGCGGCCGAGCCCGTGCCGGGGCCGACTGTTGAAGCGCTACAGCCGATCGCCCGAAAACACAACATGGTGTTGATCGTGCCGGTGTTCGAACGCGAGAGCGCGGGCATCTACTACAACACGGCCGCCGTGATCGACGCCGACGGCAAATACCTCGGGAAATATCGCAAGACGCACATCCCCCACACTTCGGGCTTTTGGGAAAAGTACTTCTTCAAGCCGGGCAACCTCGGATATCCGGTCTTCCAAACGGCGTACTGCAAGGTCGGGGTGTACATCTGCTACGACCGGCATTTCCCTGAAGGAGCGCGCATGCTCGGACTGAATGGCGCCGAGCTTGTGTTCAATCCCTCGGCGACCGTCGCCGGGCTTTCGCAGTATCTATGGAGGCTCGAGCAACCCGCCCACGCTGTGGCCAACGGCTACTTCATGGGCTGCAGCAATCGTGTCGGCACCGAAGCTCCCTGGAACATCGGCAAGTTCTACGGTTCGAGTTACTTCGTCGACCCGCGCGGTAACTTTCTCGCGACCGGCTCGGAAGACAAGGACGAGCTGATCGTCGCAGATATGGATTTATCGATGATCGAGGAAGTCAGACGTATCTGGCAATTCTACCGCGACCGCAGGCCCGAGACCTACGGGCCTTTGGCGGAGTTGTCGCACTGAGGACGCTACTCGCAGTCCTCGATTGACCACACGAATCTGGAATGACGTGCTCATCAATACGGCAGCGTTGCACTTGAAGCAGGTCCAAATTCTGAATCTGACCGCGACTCGGCGCTTTGCTGGAGGCACGTGATGCGAATCCTCTGGAAGCTGGCGATGTCCACGGCGATTTTTGTTTCGACAACCGCGCTCGCGAGCCTCTGCGGATTCTTGCCGGGTTTGCCTTCGGCGCCCGAGGGATTTCTCGTGCCGATCCCCGAAGACCTAGACGCTGATTTTCCCGAAGGCTCCGATCCAGTTGAGATCCTCGAAACGATCGATCATCCGCAGCGAGTCCTTTGCTGGACCGCTGCCGGGTTGAAGCTAGAGGACGGTCGGATCCTGGCGCCACCGGGAGTCGCCGAACTGCCGCTGCACTCCGAACTGCTCAGTGCAGTGACGAGCAACGGAGTTGAAGTTGATCTCGATACTGGCCGTGTCTACGGCCTGCTGAGGATCTGGCACAACTACTGTGGCAACGACCGCACGCGCAACCACATCGCGCGCATCGACATCGCGCATCTGCTCGAGTTCCTCAGCTTACGTGGAAAGTATGACGGTGCCTGCGACCGCGTGGCCCCTGAAGGTTGGGAGGTGCGGTGCTTCTGGGCCTACCAGAATCAACGCGAGGCTGCGAAGAGCAGCGAAAAATAGCGCAAGGGCCGACCCGAGCCGACGCGAATCGGAAAAACTCGTGCCTGACACCGTATTGTCCGACTCGAGTCAGTACTCGGGATCGCCGATCTCGATCTGCTCCGGCGGAATCTCGACCACACGACCATCGCGGACAACGACGATGGACTGCCCGAGGAGCTTGTGTCGCAGGAGTGCCTCACGCACGGCGCGGCCGGCGGCGCGATCCATCGCCTCCGTAGACATCACGGGCTCGATGCTCGGCCGTTCGCGGGCGATGTCCGGCGGAGCGGCGTATTTCCGCCAGGCTTCGGGGTCGAGGGCGCTGGTCTCCATATGAATCCCTCCTCGGCTGATCATACGTGGTCGGCGATCACCCGAGTTGTCGAAGAACATCCACTCGTCAGCCAGCGGGCGATACAGTTCAAAGACGTTTCGCAGGCCACGGGCATGACGCCTCCTCACGATGTCCTCGGGAATGGAATGCCCACCCGATGCCACTCTGTTCCTGACGCGCGCAATCGCGACCTCGGCGCTGGGAAGTGCGACGAAGACAAGCTGGAAGAGGTACCCGCGGCGCCTGAGCTCGGCGATCCAGGGCGCGAAACTCCGGCTGGCAAGGGTCGTCTCGAACGCGAAATCGACTTGCGCATCCGCAAGCGCCTGCAGGCGACTGAGCATCACCCTGCCGGCAGCGACCGCCACACGTTCCGGATCGAATGCTGAGAGCCCCAAAGCAATGGCATCCGCGTTGACGAAGTCACCGATCCCGTACTGGTCGTAGACGATGCTGCGCGAGAGGGTCGACTTGCCCGCGCCATTGGGGCCCGCGATGACGACCAGGCGAGGGGCAGGGTTCGGCATCGTCCGGTGCGGATGGTAGCTTCTCCTGCAACATGAAGACACTGATCCGAGGCGGCACGATCGTCACGGCTGTGGACACCTACGTCGGCGACGTGCTCGTCGACGGCGACAGGATCTCGATGATCGGATCGAGCCTCGCGGTCGCCGCCGACAAGACGATCGACGCGACGGGCAAGTTCGTGATTCCTGGCGGCATCGATGTGCACACGCACCTCGACATGCCGTTTGGCGGCACGACTTCGGCCGACGATTTTCGCACGGGCACGATCGCGGCGGCACACGGTGGCACGACTTGCATCGTCGACTTCGCGATTCAGGAGCGCGGCGAGTCACTGCGGCAGGCCTTCGAAACGTGGATGAAGAAGGCCGAAGGCAAGGCGGCCATCGATTACGGCTTCCACATGATCATGCGCGAGTCGACGGTGGCGTTGCGCGAGGAAATGGGCGCGCTGGTGCACGAGGGCGTGACCAGCTTCAAGTTGTTCATGGCTTACCCGGGCGTCTTCCTGATGGACGACGCGTCGATTTTCCGCACGATGCAACGCTCGGGCGAAATCGGCGCGACGATCTGCATGCATGCGGAGAATGGGCCGGTGATCGATGTGCTCGTCGAGCAGGCGCTGGCGAAGGGCTATACCGCGCCGAAATTCCACGCGTTGACGCGGCCGGCGCGCCTGGAGGCGGAAGCGACGTATCGTGCGATCTGCCTCGCCGAAGTCGCCGATGTGCCGGTGTACATCGTGCACCTCTCGGCCGCCGAAGCGCTCGAACATGTGACGGCGGCACGCGATCGCGGTTTGCCGGCCTTCGCGGAAACTTGCCCGCAGTATCTTTTCCTCTCCTACGACAACTACGAGGAGCCGGGCTTCAACGGCGCGAAGTACGTGATGAGCCCGCCGCTGCGCGCGAAGGAAAAGCAGAAGGAACTCTGGCGCGGCCTGAAGTTCAACGACCTGCAGGCGGTGTCCACCGACCACTGTCCCTTTTGCATGAAGGGCGAGAAGGAACTCGGCGCCCATGATTTCTCGAAGATTCCCAACGGCGCACCGGGCATCGAATCGCGCATGAGCCTGATGTACGACGGCGGAGTCACGACCGGCAACATCACGATGAATCGTTTCGTGGAAATCACTTCCACTGCACCGGCGAAAATCTTCGGCATGTTCCCGAAGAAGGGCACGATCGCCGTCGGCAGCGACGCCGACATCGTGATTTTCGATCCGAATCGCGAGACGGTCTGGAGCGTCAAGACGCACCATATGAACGTGGACTACAACCCCTATGAGGGTCGCAAGTGCAAGGGCGCCGTCGAGACCGTGCTCTCGCGCGGCAGCGTGATCGTCGAACGCGGCATTTTCACGGGCAAGGCAGGCAGCGGCAACTACGTGCGACGTGCGGCAAGGAGCTGATTCATGAGCGAGAAGGAAAGATCCGTGCAGGACCTCGACGCGGCTTCGATCCGCGCGAAGGAAAAAGAATTCCTTTTCCCCTCGGTCGGCCACTACTACCAGGAACCGATCGTGCTCGAATCGGGCTCCGGCACGCGCGTGCGCGACATCGACGGCCGCGAGTATCTCGATTTCTTCGGCGGAATCTTGACGCTCTCGCTCGGACACTGCAATCCGCGCGTCAACGAACCGCTCAAGGCGCAGATCGATCGGCTTGGACACGTCTCGACGCTCTATCCGACGCTGCCGATGGTCGAACTCGCGGAGCGGCTCGCGCGCATCACGCCCGGTCGTTTGCAGAAGAGTTTTTTCACGGCCTCGGGCACCGAAGCGGATGAGACCGCGGTCGCGCTGGCGCAGGTTTACACGGGCGCCTTGGAAATCATCGCGCTGCGCCACGGTTATTCGGGCCGCTCGATGCTGGCGCAGTCGCTGACCGCGCACGCCTCGTGGCGATCCGTGCCGACGCAGATCGCCGGCATCAAGCACGCGGTGTCGCCGTACTGCTATCGCTGTCCCTTGGGACTCAGCTATCCCAGCTGCGGCGTGAAGTGCGCGAAGGACTTGGAAGAACTGATCCAGACCACGACCACCGGCAAGATCGCGGGCTTCCTCGCCGAGCCGATCCAAGGCGTCGGCGGCTTCATCACTCCCCCGCCGGAGTATTTCCAGATCGCCGTCGAGATCGTGCGCAAGTACGGCGGCGTGTTCATCTGCGACGAAGTGCAGACCGGCTTCGGTCGCACGGGCAAGCACATGTTCGGCATAGAACACTGGGGAGTAGAACCGGACATCATGACCATGGCCAAGGGCATCGCCAACGGCATGCCGATCGCGGCGACCATCGCGACGCCGGAGATCGCCGACTCGTTCAAGAAACTCACGATCTCGACCTTCGGCGGCAATCCGCTGTCCTGCACTGCGGCGAACGCGACGCTCGAAGTGATCGAGCACGACAACCTGGCCGAGAACTCCGCCGTGCGCGGTGCTCAGTTGCGCGCGGGACTCGACGCATTGAAGGCAAGACATCCTGCACTGATCGGCGAAGTGCGCGGCAAGGGCCTGATGCAGGCGCTCGAACTCGTCGTCGATGAAAAAGCCGGCGACCGCACGCCCAATCCGGCGGCGACACTGCGACTGTTCGAGGAAACCAAGCGCCAGGGCTTGTTGATCGGCAAGGGCGGACTCTACGCCAACGTCGTGCGCATCTCGCCGCCACTCAACGTCAGCTCCGCCGAAGTCGACGAAGCGCTGGGCAAACTGGGCGATTCGTTCCTCGCTCTGCAACGCCAATAGTCCAAGTTCAGGAGCACGCACGTGGCCAGCCTCGGCATCGAAGTCAACGGGATGCGCTTCAAGAACCCGTTCCTGCTCGCGTCCGGTCCGCCGGGCACGAACGGCAAGGTGATCAAGCGCTCGTTTTCGCTGGGCTGGGGCGGGATCGTGTGCAAGACGATCAGTCTCGACAATTCGAAAGTGATCAACGCGGCGCCACGCTACGGAAAATTGCACGCGCGCGGACACAAGGACGAAGTCATCGGCTTCCAGAACCTCGAGTTGATTTCCGACCGGCCGTTCGAGGCGTGGCTCGACGAACTCGCCGACTGCAAGCGCGAGTATCCAGATCACATCCTGATCGCCTCGGTGATGGAAGAATATCGCCGCGACGCATGGCACGAGATCATCGAGCGCACGCAGAAGACCGGCATCGACGGCTTCGAGCTCAATCTCTCCTGCCCGCACGGTCTGCCCGAGCGAAAAATGGGCGCGGCGATGGGCCAGGATCCGGCGATCGTTCAAGAGGTCTGCGCTTGGGTCAAAGAAGTCGCTACGGTCCCGGTCTGGGCCAAAATGACGCCCAACATCACCGATCCCGCGCTTCCCGCCCAAGCTGCGATCGCGGGCGGCGCGGACGGCATCAGCGCGATCAACACCGTGCTGTGCATCATCGGCGTCAACTTGGAAACGCTGCGCCCCATGCCGACGGTCGAAGGCTTTTCCGAGCCCGGTGGTTATTCAGGACAAGCCGTGCGCCCGATCGCCTTGCGCCAGGTGATGCAGATCGCGCGCGCCTGTCCCGGGGCAACGATCTCTGGGATGGGCGGAATCGAGTGCGCCGAGGATGCGCTGCAATTCATGCTGCTTGGCGCGCACACCGTGCAGGTCTGCACCGGCGCGATGCTGCAGGGTTATGAAATGATCGAAGGCCTGTGCAACGATCTCTCGGCGTTCATGGACCGCCGCGACTTCAAGCAGCTGCGCGAGCTGGTCGGAAAATCGCTGCCCTACTTCGACACCCACGCCGGCCTGGTCGAGCGCCAGGCGCTGGCCAAACGGGGACACGGCGGAACCAATCGCGACGCGCAGACCTGGAAGGGCGACATTGCGCGCGAGACCAAGACGCTGATCACCGAGTGAAGCCCGACAGCTTCTTTGCGCAGGCGCTGCACGAGGCCAAGCTCGGCCTCTCCGAAGGCGGGATTCCGATCGGATCCGTGCTCGTGATCGACGGCAAGATCGTCGGCCGCGGCCACAATCGGCGCGTGCAGAAGCACAGCGCGATTCTGCACGCCGAGATGGACGCGTTCGAAAATGCCGGGCGCTTGCCCGCGGCCGACTATGCACGAGCGATCTTGTATTCGACGCTCTCGCCCTGCGATATGTGCAGCGGCACGGCGCTGCTCTACAAGGTCCCGCGCATCGTGATCGGCGAGAATCGTACGTTTCGCGGCCCGGAAGAGCTGCTGCGCTCGCGCGGCGTCGAACTCGTCGTACTCGACGATCCAGAATGTCGGCGGCTGATGCTCGAATTCATCCGCTCGCGGCCCGAACTTTGGAACGAGGACATCGGCGTCGAAAGCACTCCATGAACGGCCAGCCGCTCCCGCCGCCGACAGTTCGCGATGCGCGGCTCTCGAACGCCGACCTTGCACCGACCACGCCGGCACAGCGCAGCTGGAACACCTGGCACTTCGCCGCGCTGTGGGTCGGCATGGCGGTGTGCATTCCGACCTATACGCTGGCTTCGAGCTTGATCGAAAAAGGCATGAGCTGGAGTCAGGCGATCCTGACCATCGCGCTCGGCAACGGGATCGTGCTGATCCCGATGCTGCTCAACGCCCACGCCGGAACTCGTTACGGCATCCCCTTCCCGGTTTTCGCGCGCGCTTCCTTCGGCGTACTCGGCGCGAATATCCCGGCCATGCTGCGCGCGTTCGTGGCCTGCGGCTGGTTTGGGATCCAGACCTGGTTCGGCGGAGCGGCGCTGTACCAGTTCGCGAAAGTCCTGTGGCCTGGCATCGATGCACTGCCTGCGCTGCTGCCCGATTCGATCGGTCTTTCCACGGGACAGGCGCTGGGCTTGTGCAGTTTTTGGCTGATCAACGTCTATTTCATCTGGCGCGGCACGGAATCGATCAAGTGGCTCGAGATGTTGTCGGCGCCGTTCTTGATCCTGGTCGGACTCGCGCTGCTCTTCTGGGCCTGGAACGCAGCGGGCGGCTTCGGCCCGATCCTCTCGCAGCCCTCGCGCTTCGAGGACAACCAGGCCTTCCTGGCCGTCTTCTTCCCTTCGCTCACGGCGATGGTCGGATTCTGGGCCACACTCTCGCTGAACATTCCTGACTTCACGCGCTTCGCGAAGAGCCAGCGCGCCCAGGTGCTCGGACAATCGATCGGTCTGCCGACGACGATGACTCTCTTCGCCTTCATCGGTGTCGCGGTCACCTCGGCGACGCCACTGATCTTCAAGGGCGAGACGATCTGGGATCCGGTGACACTCCTGGCCCGCGTCGGTGGCAGTCTGACCACGCTGCTCGCGATGCTGGCGCTCTCTGTGGCGACTCTGTCGACGAACATCGCGGCCAACGTGGTCTCGCCGGCCAACGACTTCGC
>JAYUUV010000289.1:0-9430 GCA_043754695.1 Planctomycetota bacterium | reverse complement strand
GGGCCTATCATAACCGACTGCCCAAGGAACGAGCGGTGGGCCCGACATGAAGAAGCTGTTGATGCTGGTGGGCGACTTCGTGGAGGACTACGAGGTGATGGTGCCGTTCCAGGCCCTCATCATGGTGGGCCACGTCGTGCATGCCGTCTGCCCCGGGAAGAAGGCCGGCGAGACGGTCAAGACGGCCGTCCACGACTTCGAGGGCGATCAGACCTACTCGGAAAAGCGCGGGCACGACTTCGCCTTGAACGCGACCTTCGCGGACGTCGAAGCCAAGAACTATGACGCCTTGCTGATCGTCGGCGGACGGGCGCCGGAGTACATCCGGCTCGATCGTCGCGTCATCGACATCACGCGGCATTTCGCCGAGGCCAAGAAACCGATCGCGTCGGTCTGTCACGGCGTGCAAGTTCTGACCGCGGCGGACGCCGTTCGCGGCCGCAAGGTCTCGGCCTATCCAGCCTGTGCGCCCGAAGTGCGCATGGCCGGCGGCGAGTACGTCGAGATGCCGATGGACAAGGGCTACGTCGACGGCAACCTCGTCACAGCTCCGGCTTGGCCTGCCCATCCCGATTGGTTGGCGAAGTTCCTGGTCGTGCTCGGAACGCGCATCACGACCTGAGCGCGCAGGACAGGACGCGATCGCGGGGCGTGGAGACGATCCAGCGCCCGACAAAATCCATTTCGTCGGCCGCGCTCGAGAGCGGATCGTGCGCAAAGAGCGGTGGAACGCTCGCGCTGGGACCAGGTACCGCGGCCCAGCTCAAGCGGGAGCGCCGCGCGTACTCCAGCGACTGGGCGCTCTTGCGCACGATCCTCAGCGCCTCACTCCGTCTTCGAACGCGCTTCGAGCGGCATGCTGCAACCCGGGCAGGGACCGCCCTCGAGGAACCCCTGTTTGTCGCAGCGATTGCCGCACGGTCCGCAGACGAAGGGGAATTCGGCGAGTGCTTTGCCCGAGAGCCGCGCGAGGCGCGAGCTGGCCGCATTGCGGATCGACTGCGCGCGTTTTTCGGCCAGGCCCTTTTCTTTTTCAAGCAAACCCAGCGTCTGCTTCGCGAACCACTTCGCCTGCTCGGCGTCGCCGCTGATTTCGAAAGCCTCCGAGAGACTGTCGCTAGCGTTCGACGAGGTCGGGAAAGCCGCGACGGCAAGTCGCAAAAGCGCCAGCGCCTGATCTTGCTTGCCCGCGTTGAGCAACGCGTAGCCCGCCTTGTTCAATTCCGCTTCGGGCGGAGGCGTGGCGAGCGCCTTGTACTTTGCCAGCGCCGCTTCGGCGCTGAGCCCCGCGATCGACATCGCCAGCCCGGCGGCTTGCGATTTTTCGACCTCGCGGCCGGGTTGCTCGTGCAACTTGGCGATCTCGTCCGGCCGCCAGTCGTATTCCATGTGGCGCGCGACGTTCCAGGCCGTGTCGTCGCCGTGCAGCCGCGCGACGAGGTGCAGCGCGCCGTCGATGCCCGCGGAAATTCCCGCCGAGGTCACGACGTGGCCGTTGTCCACGTAGCGCCGATTGGTGAAGACCTTCGCCGTCGGCTCGAGCATCGCCAGATGCTGCAGCGCGCTCTTGTGCGTCGTGACTTCGAGTCCTTCAAGCAGGCCTGCGTTGCCGTAGAGCAGCGCACCGTTGCACACCGACATCATGATCTCAGTCTGGCCGGAGCGTTCCTTGACCCAGCTGACCAACGCGGGATTGTCCGAGGGCACGTTGCCGCCGGGCACGACGACGATGCTTGTCTTCGGGCAATCCGCGATCGTGAACTGCGGCGTGATCTGCACGAAGTCCATGCTCATGATCGGCTCGCGACTGAGCGCGACCGTGAAGACCTTGAACAGCGGGCCCGTCTTGTCGCCGGCGTCGGAGAAGACCTCGCCGGGGCCGGCGAAGTCGAGCAACTCGACTCCGGGGTAGATCAGGATCGCCACGTTGCGCGGCGTCGCCGCGGCCTTGGGAGTCTGCGCGACCGCCGAGGCCGCGGGCTGGAAGAACAAGAAGGGAACTGTGAGCAGGGCGAGGGATGAGAGGTTCAGCATGACTTTCCGTGTGAAAGGGGGGGCGGGTCCGCCCTCCATCCGGAGCAGGGCCCGGCTTTCACTCCTAAAAAACGAGAAATCCTCAGGCCTCGACGCCCAGCTGCCGCAACACTTCGCGTACGCGTCGCAGCACGCGCGCCTTGGTCCGATAAACCGCTGCAGGCGCGAGCCCGGTCTTCGTGCAGACTTCCGGCACGCCCAGGCCGTCGATCAAGAGCAATTCGAAAACTTGGACCGCTGCGGGATCCTCGCTGCGGCGCACTTCATCGAAGGCGTGGCGCAGGTGCTCGCGCCGCCAGAGCGTCTCCCAGCGTTCGTCGAGCGCGTTGGCCCGGTCCTCGATCGCGTGCAGGGACTCGGTCGAGACTCGTAGCGTCGTCGGTCGGCGCAAAAGATCGACGATCTTGCCGTGGGCGATGCGATAGAGCCAACCCTTGAACGAGCCCGAGCTGCGCTCGTACTCGAAGCTTGAGATGCGTTTGGCCACCAGCGCCAGGCAATCGTCGCGCACTTCCTCGGCGTCCGCGGCCTTGAGACCCATCGCGCGCGCGTAGGACAAAAGCAGCGGCGCGTAGAGCGCGAAGAATTGTTCCCACGCTTCATGGTCGGCGCTGTCGCGCACACGCTCCAACAGGGTCTTGCGCGTCGTGTTCACGGTGGGCTCAGCGCTTGGTCGCCTCGGGCGCCGAACCACCGCTGCGACAGGCCGCCAGCAATTCCACGACATGCGCGGCTTCGGGCGTCTGCGACTGCTCCAGGCGCGTGTAGGTGGCCAGCGATTCGTCGAGCATGGGCAGCGCCTCCGCGCCGCGACCCTCGGACAACAATTCTTGAGCGAGCATCTCGATCGTGCGCTGGCGAATCGGACAGTCATTGCCCATCGCGCGACAGTGGATTTCCAGCGCCTGGCGCAGGAGCGGCTCGACCGCGCTGCGCCGGTCGAGCTGCACCAGTGTCATCGCGATGCCGTTCATCCATTGCGCAAGTTCGAAGGAGCCGTTGCCCTCCAGTTCGCGCAACGCGGCGAAAGCGTCCGCGTACGGCGGTTCGGCCGCCGGCGGACCGGGCTCCTCGATGCGCTTGGCCAGCGCACGCAGACGCGCGCCCTCTTCGGGTCGGCGCTCGCTCCAGCGTCGCAGCTCGTGGGCAACGGCCTGGCGCGACATGCGCTCGGCCGTCTGTGCATCGCCGCGCGCGAACTCGAGCCGCGCATAGCGGCGCAGCACATCCGTGCCGAGCACATCGCCGAAAAGCTTTCTGGTCAGCTCGGTCGAGCGATCGAGCAGGTCGCGCGCCTCGTCGAAGCGGCCGTTCCCCTGCGCCCAGGCCGCGCGCGCGTTCAAAGCCGCGATCAAACGTGGATCCTGGCCCGTGCCCTTCTCGAACGCGCGCAACGCCTCGGCCAGCAAATCTCCAGTCTGCTTGGAATCCTGCTTGGAGAGCGCGCGGGCTTGCCACAGTTTCGTCTCCGCGAGATCGGGATCGTCAGGACCGCCGGCGCTTCCGAATCGCTCAGCGGCGAGCGCGAGCAATTCCTTGGCGCGCTCCATTTCTTCCGCGCCGGGCGTGAACTGAGATAGCAAGGCGATCGCGAGACTGCGGCGGCTTTCCGCGATCAGCCCATGCTCGCCGGGCAGTTCGCGCAGCCGAATCGCCAAGGCCTCTTCCTGGACCGTGACGGCTTCCTTGGAGCTCTGATCGCTCAAAGCGAGCCCGAGCAGATTCGCGCAGCGCGCCACGTCAAGCGCGCTCGCCGCATCAACGGCGCGGAAACGCTCCAGCGCGCGCCGCAGATGCAACACCGCATCAGCAGGTCTCAGCAATTTGCGATACGTGTCGCCAATGGTCAGCTCCATCGCGCCTTGCGCATCGGGCGCGTCGCGCAAGGAATCCTCGATCGAGCGCGCGGCGAGCTCGAAGACTTCGAGCAGGCGCACGTCGCCGCCCATGCGCTGCGGATCGGCGGCGCTGAGGATGTCCTGGAAAACCGTGCGCACGAGTTGCGCCTGTTCACTCTGTTGTTTCGCGCGCTGATGCTCGCGCAACCAGGCGACGAGTAGCGAAGCGCCGACCAGCAGGACCGCGCTCGATACCAACACTGCCGCGCGATGGCGAAACAGGCGCTTTTTCCAGCGATACCAGGCCGTTTGCGGTCGTGCGCGGATTGCGCGACCGGCCAGGAAATTCTCGATGTCCGCTTCGAAAAGATCGACCGACGCGAACCGGCGCGCCGGATCCTTATCGAGGGCTGTGAGCACGATCGCATCGAGGTCGGCGGCAATTTCCGGCGCGAAGCGCGAAGGCGGCGACGCACTTTCGTTCGTCACACGCGCGACGATCTCGGCGACGCTGCCTGAAATTTCGTACGGCAGCCGGCCGGCTACGAGTTCGTAGAGAATCAACCCGAGTGCATAGACATCCGTGCGCGTGTCGACCTCCGCGCCGTCGCCGGAAAGTTGTTCGGGTGCCGCGTGCGCGAGCGTGCCCAAAAACTCGCCGGGCGCGGTGATGCGCGGCGCGAGCCGCCTGGAATCGATATCGATCGCGGCGCCGAAATCGAGGATGCGCGGTTTGCCCTCGGCATCGACGAGGATGTTCGCCGGCTTGAGGTCGCGGTGGATCACGCCGCGGCGATGGGCGTAGGCGACGCCGCTCGCGATGCGCGCGAAGAGCTCGAGCCGCTCGCGCAATGTAGCCTTGGTTTCCTTGGCCCATTCGTCGAGCGTGCGGCCTTCGACGAGTTCCATGGCGAACCACGGCACACCTTCGGCGATGCCGCTGTCGTAAACCGAAACGATGTACGGATGGCGCAGGCGGCAGGCGAGTTCGATCTCGATCTCGAAGCGTCGACGTTCGCGCGCCGAGCGTGTTCCATCGAGCAGCTTGACGGCGGCCTTGCGGCGCGTCGCTTCCTGCACTGCGCTGTGCACGACGCCTTGACCGCCGCGGCGAAGCTCCGCTTCGAGCGTGTAGCCGGGGATGCGCAGGCTGCTTGCATCGACGCCGCGCCGGGCAGGCGACGCGACCGCGCGCAACTCGAGCAGTAGACTCGAATCGCGTCGCGCTCGTTCGAGCCGCGAACGGCAGCGCTCGCAGGATTCGAGATGCGCGGAAAGCAAAGCATCGGCGCCCGCCGGATTGCCGGCCAACGACTCGATCACTTCGCGGCTGGGGCATTCGTCCACGCGGTCGATTCTAGAGACTTGCCAGGGAGCGCAAGGCCGGTTGAAGTGTTGGCGGTCAAGGTTGCGTACGAAACAGCCGGCGGACGCGCTGCGCCATTCGAGGAGGATCCATTGATTCATTGTGAAGCCACGAGCGAGATCGCTGCGCCCCAGGCCAGTGTTTTCGCTTTCGTCGACGATTTCGCCAAGGCTCCGCAGTGGCTTGGGATGTGTCAGTCGCTTGAACTCGTAGCACCGCCCAAGCGCGCGGGCTCGAAGATCCGCTATGCGTACAAGGAAGGCGGCGGCACACGAAATATGGAGGGCAATCTGAGTGCCTACGATTCCCCGCGGCGCATCGAGCTCGCTTTGCAGGACAAGATGTTCGCGCTGCTCGTCCGCTTCGAGCTCGAGAGTCGCGCTCAAGGCACGCACTTCAAGTACACGCTCGAAATCACGCCGCAATCCTTCGTGGCCAAGCTGATGAGCGGCATGATCCGCGGCGCGACGCAGAAACAAGTCGATCAGGACGTAGCGAAGTTGAAGAGTCTGCTGGAAGCGCGCTAGAGTCGCCTGCTCGCACTCGATCGCACTGCTCACAAGGAAAAGCCGCTCCGCCATGAAAAAACTGACCCCGGTCCTGATCGTCGAGTCCATCGAGGCCTGTTTGCCGTTCTGGGTCGAGCGATTCGGATTCACGAAGACGGTCGAAGTCCCCGCGGGGGACCAGCTCGGCTTCGTGATCCTCAACCACGGTTCCGTTGAAGTCATGTTGCAGTCGCGCGTGAGCGTGGCCGAGGACGTGCCCGCCCTCGCGCGCGATGCCTATCGCTCCGCGCTGTACATCGAAGTCAGTGACCTCGCGCCGATCGTGCGCGCGGCGAAAGGGCTGGAAATCGTCGTGCCCGAGCGCACTACATTCTACGGAGCGCGCGAGATAGGTGTGCGCGACCCGGCGGGCAACGTGATCAACTTCGCGCACTTCGCAGCGCCGGCCTGAGGCTCGTCGAGCAGAAAATCTTCGAGCCTGTGGCTTGACACGCCGGCCAGCCCACCTAAACTCCGCCCCACCTCGCAGCCGACACAGGTCAGGCGCGAATCCAAGAAACATGTCGAATCTCCGCGAAAAACAGGCCCTTTGCATGCGAATGCCCATGCCCCGCCCGGGCAGTGGTGAGTCCGTGCACGGAGTTTTGCGGCGATAACGGCCTGACGAAACCCTGAACGCGCGACGAACCACTGGCCCGGGCGCAGTGGTTTTTTCGTTTTCCCAAGTCACTCGTCGTGACTCGTTCCGCGCGACCTTTCCAGGAGTTCGTCATGTCCACCGTTCTGTCCGCAGTTTCCGTTGCAGCACCGCTTTCGCCTCGCACTACCTCCACACCCGATCTCGCCACGCTCGCCATTCACGGCGGCTTGTTTCCCGATCCATCGACCGGCGCGATCCTGACGCCGATCCACCAGACCGCGACTTACGTGCAGTCGGCGGTCGGCGTCGACAAGGGTTACACCTACACGCGCTCAGGCAATCCGACTGTCGCGGCGCTCGAGCGCAATCTCGGGATGCTCGACGGCGCCCTGCCGGCGGTTTCCTTCGCCACCGGAATGGCCGCGTTGAGCGCGCTGTTCTTGACCGTGCTCGAAAGCGGCGACGAGGTAGTCGTTTCCGATGTGGTCTACGGCGGAACGGTGCGACTGCTGCGCAAAGTGCTCGCACCGCTCGGGATTAAGGCCACCTTCGTCGACACGTCGTCGATCGAGAGCCTGCGCGGAGCGCTCACCAAGCGCACGCGCCTTGTGCTGATCGAAACGCCAGCGAATCCGACGCTGAAACTGACCGACATCGCGGCTGCCGCGGATGTGACGCATGAGGCGGGCGCGTTGCTCGCGGTCGACAATACCTTCTTGACCCCGGCGTTGCAGCGTTGCTTCGACTTCGGCGCGGACATCACGGTTTACTCGACGACCAAGCACATCGAAGGACACAACGCAACCGTTGGGGGTGCTCTGATCACCCGTGACCCGGAACTGCGCGAGCGCTTGAAGTTCATCCAAAACGCTGTCGGTTTCGCCCAGGCGCCGTTCGATGCGTGGATCACGTTGCGCGGAATCAAGACGCTGCCGCTGCGCCTGGAGCGGCACTCGCGCAATGCGCTGGAAGTTGCGCGCTTCCTTGAGGCCGATCCGCGCATCGCGAAGGTGCTGTATCCGGGCCTGGAAAGTTTTCCCCAACACGAACTCGCACAACGTCAGCACATCGATCACGGCGGTTTGATCGCCTTCGAAGTGCAGGGCGGAGCGGAGGCGGGGATCAACCTGATGAACTCGGTCAAGCTCTGCGCGCTCGCCGAAAGCCTCGGCGCGGTCGAGACTTTGATCACGCATCCGGCTTCGATGACCCACGCGAGCCTTCCGCGCGACGAGCGCGAGCGTATCGGCATCAGCGACGGCCTCGTGCGGCTCTCGGTCGGTCTCGAAGCACCTTTGGACGTGATCGCGGACCTCGATCAGGCCCTCGACAAAAGGAATTCCTGAAATGAGTTCGCAACGAATTCGCGTCCTGAAGTTCGGCAGCTCGGTCTTGGCCAGCCGCCGCGATGTTTCTCGCGCGCTGCACGAGATCTACGGCGAACTGCGCGAAGGCAAGCGCGTCGTGGCGGTGGTGTCGGCGCTGGGGCAGACGACGGAACGCTTGCTCGCCAACGCGCGCAGGTTCGGGAGAAAGCAGGATCCCGCGGCACTCGCGCTGCTGCTTGCCACCGGAGAAACGCAGTCGGTTGCACTGCTCGCGCTGGCCCTGGAACGCTCGGGCATCTCGTGCTCCGTGCTCGATCCAGCGCAGCTTGGGCTTCGCTCGCGCGGAGATCTGCTCGATGCCGAGCCTGTTCAATTCGACGAGCAGGTCCTGCGCGCCGCACTCGCGGAAAAGTCCGTGGTCGTCGTCCCGGGCTTCGTCGGTCGCGACGAGCACGGGTGCACGAGCCTGTTCGGTCGTGGCGGATCCGATCTTTCGGCGCTGTTCCTGGCGCAGCGCCTTGGCGCGAGCTGCCGGCTCGTGAAGGACGTGGCCGGTGTATTCGATCGCGACCCCGCCGAGGATGGCGCGGCCGCGCGGCGCTTCGAAGTGCTCGCCTGGGAAGACGCGCTCAGCGTCGGTGGCGGCATCGTTCAGGAAAAAGCCCTGCGCTTCGCCCGCGAACTGCACTTCGAATTTGAAGTCGGCGCGCTTGGTTCCGCGGAATCGACGCTCGTCGGCCGCGGTCCAAGTCGTTTCGCGGCGGCACGTGCGACGCCGAAGAAATTGCGCGTGGCACTGCTGGGTCTTGGAACCGTTGGCCTGGGTGTGTATCGCGAGCTGGCCCGCTTTCCAGATCGATTCGAAGTCACCAGCGTGCTCGTGCGTCGCAGCGGGCTCGGCCGGCCGCCGCGCATTCCAACGGAACTCATCACCACCGATGCGGATCGCGTACGCGATTGCGACGTCCTGGTCGAAGTTCTCGGCGGCCGCGAGCCGGCCGGGTCGTTGATCGAGGCGGCTCTGTCGCGCGGGGGCGACGTCGTCAGCGCCAACAAGGGCCTGATCGTCGAGCGCGGTGGCGAATTTCGTGCGCTCGCACAAGTCAGCGACGCGCAGTTCCTGTATTCCGCGAGCGTCTGCGGTGCGTTGCCGTTGCTAGAAACCGTGCGCAAGCTGGCACGCGACCGGCGCATCGTTTCGATCGAGGGGATTCTCAACAGCACGACCAACGTCTTGCTCGACCTGCTCGCGCAGGGCAAGAACTTCGCCGAGGCTCTGGGTCAGGCCAGGCGTCAAGGATTTTGCGAGAGCGATCCGAGCGACGACCTCGACGGCACGGACGCGGCGCACAAACTCGAGCTCGTCGCGCGCGAAGCCTTCGGCGAAACTCCAAGGCTGCGCTGGGCGAAGCGCGAAGGCATCGCGGCCTTGCTACCAGCCGAGGTTCGCGCGGCCGCGCTCGCGGGGCAAGTCGTCAGACTCGTCGCGACGTGTCGGCGCACGGACGTGGGGATCGAGTTAGACCTGTCGCCCGCGCTGCTGCAGCGCGAACATCCGCTCGCACGAACCAGAGCCGAGCAGAACGCCGTGCGGATCCAGACCGAGGATGGCGCTCGTTTCATCCTGCGCGGCAAGGGCGCGGGCCGTTGGCCGACAACCCAGGCCGTGCTGGGTGACCTGTTGGAGCTGTCGCGTCTGCGCGCAACTGAGTCCA
>JAYUUV010000288.1:0-7196 GCA_043754695.1 Planctomycetota bacterium | reverse complement strand
CGCGCCGCGCGTGTAGGCGACTCCGGCGGCGCCGTTCGCGGGCGGTTCGTACATCGAGCCGCGGCCGACGTGGCTGAAGTCGCCCTCGCTGCCGTCCTCGAAGCGGATCTTGAAGATGTAGGTCGTCGAACCGATGCCGCCCTTTTCATTGGTCTGACTGCGGCGATCAAGCACATAGGCGGCGCGCTTGAGCATCGGCGTGCGGCGGTGCAGGCCGCGCGTGCGCATCGCCCGGACGAACATGGCCAAGCCCATGAGCACGAAGACCAGACCGACTCCTCCAATCCATTCGGGCCCAGCGCCCTTGTAGGCGAAGAGCTTTAGCGCAAGCGCAACTGCGCCAAGCGCAATCCAGGTCCAGCCCCACTTGCTGCGCCTTTGCGCCAGCGCCTCGAGCAGCGGATCGACCGGCAACCAACTCTGCGCCGCCGCGAAATCCGCGTGGGCCTTGACCTTGGCCAGGCGCTTTTGCGTCTCGTCGTTGGGCACTTCGACGGGCCCGACGCGCAGCGGGCTCGCGCAATAGGCGCACAGCGAAAGTTCCGGCCGTTCGAGTTTGACCCCGCAGGTGGGGCAGTGGGTGAGGGGTGCTGTCTGGGTCGCCATGGTGGGTCGTTAGCCCTAGAGCGTACACGACGGCCGCCTCGCGTGCTCTGCGCAACAGGCGGCCACTCATCGGGTAAAACATTCAACCCGAACCACGGACAAGGAACCCCATGACTCTCGAAGCACCCTCGACCCCGCGCAAGGCGCTCTCCGACATCGAAATTGCCCGCGCCGCGAAGCCTAAGCCGATCATGGAGATCGCGCGCGGTCTCGGCATTCCCGAGGCCGACGTGATTCCCTACGGTCACGACAAGGCCAAGATCACGCTGGGATTTCGCGAGCGCGCGCTGAAGGGGCCGGTGGGCAAACTCGTCCTGGTCACGGCGATTTCGCCGACGCCGGCGGGTGAGGGCAAGACCACGACCACCGTGGGACTGGGCGACGCGCTCAATCGCATCGGCAAGCGCGCCGTAATCTGCTTGCGTGAACCTTCGCTCGGGCCGTGTTTCGGGATGAAGGGCGGCGCGGCGGGCGGTGGCTATGCGCAGGTCATCCCGATGGAGGACATCAACCTGCACTTCACCGGGGATTTCCACGCGATCACGGCGGCGCACAATCTGCTCGCGGCGTTGATCGACAATCATCTTCAGCAGGGCAACGCACTCGGCCTCGATCCGCGGCGCATCACCTGGCGGCGCGTGCTCGACGTCAACGACCGCGCGCTGCGCGAGATCGTCATTGGTCTGGGCGGAACCGGCAACGGCGTCGTGCGCGAATCAGGCTTCGACATCACGGCCGCCAGTGAAATCATGGCCGTGGTGACCCTCTCGTCGTCGCTCGCCGACCTGCGCCTGCGCTTGGGGCGCATCGTCGTCGGCGAAACCTATGCGAAGAAGCGCGTCAGTGCGTCCGACCTGCACGCGGAAGGCGCGTTGCTCGCGCTGTTGCGCGATGCGCTCAACCCGAACCTGGTGCAGACCCTGGAAAACAACCCGGCCTTCGTGCACTGCGGGCCATTCGCGAACATCGCCCACGGTTGCAACAGCGTGGTGGCCACGACCCTGGCGCTGCGCCTTGGCGAATACACGATCACGGAGGCCGGCTTCGGCGCGGACCTCGGCGCGGAAAAATTCTTTGACATCAAGTGTCGCAGCGTCGGTCTGCGGCCGGACGCGGTGGTGCTCGTGGCCACGATCCGCGCGCTCAAGTACCAGGCCGGGATCGAGCAGAAGAACCTGACCAAGCCCGACGTGGCCGCGGTGGCGAAGGGCATCGCGCACCTCGAGAAGCATGTCAAGAATCTGCAGCGATTCGGCGTGCCGTGCGTGGTCGCGATCAATTCGTTCACGAGCGACACGGAAGCAGAAATTGCCGCGCTGGAGAGCGCGCAGGGCAGACTCGGCGTGCGCGTCGTGCGCTGCGATCACTGGGCCCGCGGTGGCGCCGGCGCGGAATCGTTGGCGCGCGCGGTGGTCATCGAAGTCGATGCAGCGAGCGCGAATTTCAAACCGCTCTACGACGACTCGCTTGGCCTTCTCGAAAAGATCGAAAAGATCGCACGCGAGATCTACGGCGCGGACGGCGTGGACGCCGACCTGAAAGTGCGCGAGAAATTGCGCCGCTTCGAGCAGGAGGGATTTGGCGCGCTGCCGGTCTGCATGGCCAAGACGCAATACTCGTTCACCACCGATCCGACCCAGCGTGGTGTGCCGCGCGGCTTCACGATCCCGGTGCGCGACGTCGAGCTGCGCGTCGGCGCGGGTTTTGTCCTCGTACTCACGGGCGAAATCATGACCATGCCCGGCCTTCCGAAAGTGCCGGCCGCGGAGTCGATCGACGTCGACGCGCAGGGCCGCATCGAAGGGCTGTTCTAACGGATCGCTCACACGGTGGGGGGGCTTGGCGTCGGAGGCGGCGACGAGGCCCTATCCGATCGACGGACATCGACGTAGGCTCGGGCTCAGCGCGCGCTCGCCCATTCGCGGGCACGCGACAGTCCCCCCTCGTCGAAGGAGTCATCGATGCGATCGCAACGTCCCTGCGTGCTCTCGAAGTCCGTCTTTGCGCTTTTTCTTTGCGCGCCGGCATGGGCGCAATTGCCCAATGCCGCGGCACCCGATTTCGCTCGGGCGCCGAGCGACACGATCTCGCTCGCGCTGCCGGAGAACTTCGTAGCGAGTAGTCCCTTCCACCGCGTGCGCTTCGCGGCCAACGACGAGATCCTGGCAACACTGCTCGCTGCCAAGGCGATCATTTGGCAGTTGGATTACGGCTCCTTCTTCTTCGCGCTGGTCGACGCGCGCAGGCTCGGCGGTGTGGCGAGCTTCGGCGCGCTCGGCCTCGAGCTGGCCGACGAGGCAAGCCTGGTGAACTTGAACGGCTACTTGATCGATGGCGCGGACAGCGCCGGCACGGCCTTGCGACTCGCCTCGATTCCGCCCTTCCTGCGCGCTCCAGAGGGCCAGCTTGGTGCCGACGAAATTCGCTTGCGCCTGGTGCAGTTCGCCGGCCCGATCCAGGACGCGTGGCTCGACCTCTTGCGCGCGAGCGGCTCGACGATCGTCAGCTACGTAGCCAACAACAGTTATGTCGTGCGCTGCGACGCGCGCGCACACGACGCGCTGGAGAATCTGCGCTCGCGTCCGTTCATCCTTTCGGTTTCGAATTACGAACCGGCCTTCAAGCTGCGCCCACAGCTGCGCCCGCCGTTCCTCGGCGACGCGCAGTTCTATCCGGTCACCGTGCAAGTGCTCGCCGACGGCGATGGAGCTGAATTTGCCGCGAGTCTCAGCCTGCGCGCGGTCGAAGTCCGCGCGGCGCCCAATGCGGTGCTCAACTACATCAACGTCGGCCTGGAAATGGACGGAGCGAACGTGCTCGACCTGGCCCGCGATCCGCACGTTTTCGCGGTCGAGCCGCTCGATCCCGCGCGCCTGTTCGACGAGCGCCAGGGCATGATCCAAGCCGGCCAGCTCAATCTCGCAGGCACGGGCCCAGGCAGCGCGACTTATCTGTCTTGGCTCACAACCAAGGGCTTTCCGGGCGCGACACCGTTTCCGTTCGTGGTCGACGTCCAGGACGACGGCATCGATCGCGGCAGCACCAGCGACATCAACGTCGAATTCCGCGTCGGCGGAAGCGCTGCCGGCGCGACGCGGCTGGCCTACAACAACAACTTCTCCGGCGATGCGCTGGCCGACGGCCGAGCGGGTCACGGCAACATCAATGCCTCGATCATCGGCGGCTACAACGACCTCGGCGGCAGCGCAGCCGAGGACGCCGGCGCCTATCAGTACGGCTTGGGCATCGCTCCGTGGGTCCAGCTCGGCAACTCGAAGGTTTTCAACAACGCCGGCTCGGGCGTCTTCAACCAGCCGACGCTGACGCGCATGTCCAACGCCTACGGCGGCGGTGCGCGCATCTCGAGCAACTCCTGGGGCTACACCACGGGAACGACCTACAACTCAGACAGTCAGGCCCACGACACGGCCGTGCGCGACGCACAGTCCGGGACGAGCGGGAATCAGGAGCTGACGATCGTGTTCGCGGCCGGCAACAGCGGCAGCGGCGCTTCGACGGTTCACCCGCCGGGCACGGCCAAGAACGTGATCACCGTCGGCGCGTCCGAGAATGATCGTCAAACCGGGAGCGATGGCTGCGGGATCGCCAACAGCGGCGCGGACAACGCCAACGACATCATTTCGTTCTCTTCGCGCGGCCCGACTTCGGATGCGCGCAAAAAACCCGAACTCGTTTCAGTGGGCACGCACGTGCAGGGCGCGGCGAGTCGCGCGAGCGGCTACGACGGAACGGGCGTCTGCAATCAATTCTGGCCGACGGGGCAGACGCTCTACGCCTGGTCCTCGGGCACCAGCCACTCGACGCCCGCGATCGCGGGAGCCTGCGCGCTCGTGCGCCAGTTCTTCGTCAACAACGGATCTGCTGCGCCGAGTCCGGCGATGGAAAAGGCTTGGCTCGCGGGTAGCTCAACTTACCTGACGGGCGTGGGCGCCAACGACACGCTGTGGTCCAACAGCCAGGGTTTCGGACGCGCGAATCTCGGCGCGGCTTTCGACGGTGTCGCGCGCGTGAGCGTCGACCAGACGCAGCTGCTCGGCGCAACCGGCGCGACGTTCGTTTCCGCGGGCAATATCGCCTCGGGTACGAGCGCGTTCCGCGTCGCACTCGCCTGGACCGATTCGCCCGGGCCGACCACGGGCAATGCCTATGTCAACAACCTTGACCTCGAAGTGACGGTCAACGGCAATCTGTATCGCGGCAACGTATTCAGCGGCGCCAATTCGCTGGCCGGCGGCAGCGCGGATCCGCGCAACAATTTGGAGTGCGTGTTCCTGCCCGCGGGCACGAGCGGTTCGTACTCCGTCACCGTGCGCGCGACGAACATCGCCGGCGACGGCGTGCCCGGCAACGCGGACACGACCGATCAGGATTTCGCGCTGCTGATCTACAACGGCACGGCGGGCGCTCCGCCGCCGCCGGATTTCTCGGTCAGTGCTTCGCCGTCGTCGAACACGGTCGTGCAAGGCGCGGCCGCGAACTACACGGCCGGCAACACGGCGCTCAACGGCTTCACCGGTGACGTCACCTGGACGGCCACTCCGGCGATCACGGGCACGAGCTTTGGCTTCTCGCCCAATCCGGCCACGGCCGGCGCAGGCTCGACGTTCACGGCGAGCAGCAGCGCGGCGACGCCGGTGGGCACGTACCTGATCACGCTGACTGGAACGAGCGGCGTGCTCGTGCACAGCACCGACGTGACCCTGGTAGTCAACGCTCCGGGCGGCGGTGGCGGCTCGGTCAAGACCTACTCGCGCGCGCCGGGGCTCGCGATTCCCGACAACAACGCGACCGGAATCACGGACACGTTGAACGTCGCGGACAATCTCACGATCACGTCGCTCTCGGTGAGCACGGTGATCCCGCACACCTACAAGGGTGACCTGGTCGTCACGCTGATCGGACCCGACAACACCAGCGCGATCCTGCACAATCGCACGGGCGGCTCGACCGACAACGTGACCACGACGTTTGCGGTCGCGACCACGCCGAATCAGTCGATGTCGGTTTTCAACGGCAAGTCGAGCAGCGGTGCGTGGAAGCTCAAGGTTCAGGACCTGGCTTCCATCGACGTCGGAACGCTGTCCTCCTGGAGTTTGACGGTCAACGGCGAAAAAGCCGTGACAGCCAACCTCGCGATCCCGGACAACAACACGACCGGCGTCACAAGTGCGATCAATTTTGTGGACAGCGGACTCGTGGCGGCCGTGAAAGTGCGTGTGAACATCACGCACACATTCAAGGGCAACCTCGAGGTGTCCTTGATCGCACCCGATGGCACGACTGCGATCCTGCACAATCGCACCGGCGGTTCCACCGACAACGTCAACACCGAGTATCCCGATGTGACGGCTCCCGCGCAGTCGCTGTCAGTGTTCACCGGCAAGGCGATCAGCGGAAACTGGAGCGTGAAAGTTCGCGACCTCGCAGCCGCCGACACGGGTACGTTCGTGTCCTGGACACTGAGTTTCCAGGCGCAGTGACCCAGTCCGGATAGTTTCGACGAAGGGGTCGCCCCACCCGGGCGGCCCCTTCTGCTTTGCACGGCCAACGCCGTTTCCACCATGCGCGGGGATCGGTTACAACCGTCGCCCCAACCATGAGCCAACCTCGAAAAGTCATCGTGATCGGCGCCGGTCCTGCCGGCTATGTCTGCGCTATCCGCCTGGCCCAGCTCGGCCAACAAGTCACGGTCGTCGAGAAGGAATTCCTCGGCGGCACGTGCCTGAACGTCGGCTGCATCCCCTCGAAGGCGATGATCGCCGCGGGCACGCTGCTCGACCGCATCTCGCACGCGAGCGCGATGGGCATCGAGGTCAGCGGCGTGAAACTCGAGATCGAAAAACTGGTGGCATGGAAGGCCGGTATCGTCGGCAAGTTGACCGGCGGTGTCGGCGGTCTGCTCAAGAACCACAAAGTCGAAGTGGTCATGGGCGCGGCGACACTGATCGACAAGAACACGGTCAGTGTGAGCACCAAGGAAGGCCAAAAGACCCTGCGCGGCGACGACATCGTGATCGCCACGGGTTCGGTCCCGATCGAAATTCCTGGCTTCAAGTTCGACGAAGATTTGGTCTGGTCCTCGACCGGCGCGTTGGCGCCGAAGCGTTTGCCCGCGCACCTAGTCGTGATCGGCGGCGGCTACATCGGCCTGGAGCTGGGCATGATGTATCGCAAGCTCGGCTCGCAGGTCACGGTGCTCGAGGCGACCGCCGGCGCGTTGCCGGGCCAGGACCGCGATTGCGTCAAAGTGATCGAGCGCTCGCTGAAGAAACACGGCATCAAGTTGCTCACCGAAGTCTTCGCACAGGGCTTCGAGCGCAAGGGCGATCAGAGTCACGTGCGCGTCAAGACCAAGACCGGCGAACAGACTATTGCCTGCGACCAGATCGTCTCGACCGTCGGTCGCCGTCCGTTCAGCGCCGGCCTGGGCCTGGCGAAAGCCGGGCTCGCGGTCGACGCCAAGGGCTTCCTGAACACGGACATTGAACTCATATCTTTGGCGTCCTTTCGGAGCGGCCCGGACGGCGTTGGTGCTGACGGCGTGGGGTTTTTGGCATCGCCGACCGGAG
>JAYUUV010000287.1:0-12678 GCA_043754695.1 Planctomycetota bacterium | reverse complement strand
CTCCGATCTCGTCGTGCCTCAGTTCTTCGGGAAGACCTTCTCCGTCCTGCCCGGCTCGGCGACGATGGTCTTCGCGCACACGCATGTGCTCGACTTCGGCGCGACACTGGATGCTGCCACGCTGCGGAGCGCGCGGCTTGACCCAGACAATTTCCCCGACCTCGTCTTCGCAACCGGCGACGGCCGGGTTGGCACCGCGCTTGGTCAGAGCGGCGGCGGCTTCGGCCCGGCAAGTTTCGTCTCGATTCCCGCACCCGGAGTCATCCATGATCTGCGCACCGGGCACGTGGACTCCGATTCGTTCGACGACGTGATCGTGCAGTTTGCGGGGGACGTCGTCGCGCTGCGTTGCGACGGCAGCGGAGGCCTGCTGGCGCCGGTGCGAAGCACCGCGAACTTCACGCTCCGCCTGGTCGTAGGCGACCTGAATGGCGACGGGTTTGCCGACGTCATGGGACTGGATGCCGTCCCCCCACCCATGTTCCCCCTGACCACAAGCATCTACTTCGGTGACGGGACCGGCAGCTTCGCGATCGGCCAAAACAGTCATCAGGGCTTGCCGCTCGCGGACGGTTTCTTCGACATCGACGGCGACGGCGATCAGGACGCGGTCGGGCACATCTTCGGATTCAGCTCGGATTCTTTGTGGGTCTACACCAACGATGGGAGCGGAGTGTTGAGCCTCGCGGACAGCACCTTCGTCGGCCAGATCAGCGACTCCACGCTATTCGCGGATCTCAACGCGGACGGCCGGATGGATTGCGTGGTCCAATCCGGACAGCCTCCCTCGGTTCAGGTCGTCGCACTGCTGCGCACGCCGCAAGGCAGCTACACGGTCTCGAGCAGCATCCCGCTCGGCGCCACCTTCGGCGCGCAGGCCCTCGCCGCGGCGGACTTCGACGGCGACGGCAAGCTCGATGTCGCCGCGAGTTGCAGCGAAGGTTCGCTGCGTTTCTTCCGAGGAAATGGCGCCGGCGGATTGCAGTTCGCGGCGTCCCCCCCCAACCCGGGGATCTTCGGCTATTCATTGCTCAGCCTGGACATGGACGGCGACGGCGACAGTGACGTGCTCGGTGGAACGGCGCCGGTTTGGATCGAGAACCTCGGAGCAAGTTGCCCGGCGTTCACCTACTGCGTGGCCAAGACCAACTCGCTGGGCTGTGTGCCCTCGATCGCTTCGAGCGGCACGCCGAGCGCCGCTGCGACCGTTGGCTTCGTCGTCAGCGCAGGCAACATGCGCAACAACAAACCCGGACTGCTGCTCTACGGCGTGAAAGGGCGCGCGGCGTCGCCCTTCTCCGGCGGATTGCAGTGCGTGCGCGCGCCGATCAAGCGCTCGCCGAATCTGAACGCCGGCGGCGCGCCGCCTCCGACGAACAACTGCTCAGGAGTGTTCTCGATCGACATGAATGCGTTCGCGCACGGAACGCTCGGCGGCAATCCGCTGCCGACCCTGCTTGTGGCAGGAACCGTGGTCGATTGCCAGTTCTGGGGTCGCGACACGGGCCTGCCGGCGCCGAACTCGACCTCGCTCTCGAATGCCCTCGAGTTCCTGATCGCGCCCTGATCCCTGATTCCTGATCATTGGGGCCGAGCCGGCCCAAGCTCGGCCTGAACCGGACTTGCCGGCTGTGGCGAATGCAGCATTCCCTCCCGGCCCCGCGGCGGCCTTTGCCGGCCGACATCCAGAATTCTGCGAACTGGTCGAGCGCGCCATTCCGCAAGGCCAGGCAGAGTGCCCCCAGGTGAACGGGCCGCGCGCGGCCCGCAAAGGCGCAGCGGGGCGCGCCACGCTGCCGTCAGTTCCCCTGCGCTGCCCTCCGACCGCCAGTCTCACGTGCCGGGGAGACCGCGCCACGCTGAGCGGCCGCAACTCCTCCCCCCCGTTCTGTCGGAGCCTTGTTATCGTGCCAATCGCATGATGCGGTTGAAGCTCGCATCCCCACGCTGATCCGACACCTCAACGACTCGATTCAGGAGAGTTCCATGCGTCTGCTCTTGCCTGCCTTCGGTTGTCTCGCGCTTTGCTCCCTCGCAAGCGCCCAAATCAACGTCCTATCGGGAACACCCCCGGTCATTACCTACTCGCTCGACTTCGACAATCCGTTCGTGGCCAGCGGGCCGATCGCGGGCAATTCGTCCGCGTTCACATCCAATGGCATCGCCTCGGTGGCGCTTTCCGGCACCTGGGGCATCGGCGGCGACACGATCACCGCGGGTGCGAATGCAAGCGGCCAGTCGCTCGTCGCCACCGGCGGCGGACCTGGCGTTCTGTCGGTCGCGGGCGTCGGCGAAGCCTTGAGCACGCCGCTCTCGAACGGCGCCTTCAACATCACGCTGCAGAGTCCGGCGAATGCCTTCGGAGTGAAGTTCATCGACCAGCAGAACTTCTTCTATGCGATCGAGATGTTCTCCGGCCCGACTTCGATCGGCTCCCTGCTCAACATCAACTCAGGCACTACGAATGATTGGTATTGGACGGGCCCCGGCCCGTTCGACCGTATCAAGATCACCTTCAACGGGCCCAACAGCGGAGTCGGCATCGACAGTCTCGCGTTCGATTCGATCTACGCGGGCCTGCCGTACTGCACGGCAAAACTGAATTCGCTGGGCTGCCTGCCTTCGATCGCTTCGACGGGCACGTCGAGCGCGACGGCCGGCTTCGGCTTCCTGATCCAAGCGAGCAGCGTGATCAACAACAAGCCGGGTCTGTACCTGTACAGCAACGCGGGGCCGGCCGCCGCACCCTTCGTCGGCGGACTGCGCTGCGTGGGTCTGCCGCTCAAGCGCGCGGTGCCGATGAACTCGGGCGGGAATCCTCCGCCGAACGATTGCTCGGGCATCTACTCGATCGACTTCAACACCTTCGCTGTCGGCGGGCTCGGCGGAACTCCCGCGCCCTACCTGCAAGTCCCCGGCAACGTGATCTACGCCCAGGCCTGGGGCCGCGACAATGGCTACGCACCGCCCAACAACGCCACGCTGTCCGACGGCCTGAAATTCGCGATCGGGCCGTGAGCCCGAATCGACCTGTCGAAAGCTGCTCGACGGTTCCTCGATAGCGACCTGCCGGGGCTGGCCAAGGGGAGCGATTCCCACTGGCCAGCCCCGCTGCTTTGAGTTCGTCAGCAGGACCAGGGTCCACTCCAACGCATCCAAGCTGCCCTGTGCGCGCCTACTTGCGCTGGCGCGTATCCTGGGCGGCTTGAGCGCCGAAGCCCACGAAACCCGGCCTGCGCCACCGCACGCAGTCGCCGCGACGCACTGGCCGACGCGCGAGACGGCGCGCTCGAGCATGCTGTTCTCGCCCGGCCGCATCGGTCCGTTTTCGACGCGCACGCGCAGCTGGGTGCCGGCCATGGTACCGTGGCGCGCGAGCGACGACGGCTTCGTGACCGAGCAGGTGCTCGACTGGTACGGGCGCTTCGCCGATGGAGCGCCGGCCGTGCTCGTGGTCGAGGCCACCGGCATCCGCGACGTGCAAAGCGGTCCCCTGCTGCGTATCGGCGACGATCGATTCGTGCCCGGGCTCGCGCGGCTCGTCGAAACAGTGCGCGAGCGCTCGGGCGGCCGCACGCGGCTGTTCATCCAGATTCTCGATTTCCTGTCGATCCGCCGCCGGCCCGAGAAGGACAGGTATGTGCGGCGATTTCTTGCGCTGCGGCCGGAACATCGAACAGTGTTGGCGGGCATGCCGGGTAACGAGCACCTCGCGAACGCGAGCGACGAAGCAGTTCGCGAGGCACTGTTGGGCCTTCCGCATGAATCGTTGCTCGCGCTGCTCGACGAACGCGAACGCGAGAGCCTCGAACGCGGCGCGCGCGAACGTGTGACCGATACACAGCTGTCCCACATTGCGGATCTGCCCAAGGTGCTTCCGGCGCTGTTCGCGAATGCCGCACGGCGCGCCGAGCAGGCAGGATTCGACGGCGTCGAGCTGCACTGCGCCCACGCCTACACCTTGGCTTCATTCCTCTCGCCGACGAACACGCGAGGCGATGGATACGGTCTGTCGCCCGAAGGCCGACTGCGCCTGCCGCTGGAGGTTGCCGCCGCCGTGCGCGGCGCGGTTTCCCCGGGCTTCGTCGTCGGCGTGCGTTTCCTCGGCGATGAAGTGATCGAGGGCGGCGGCCGCGTCGAAGACGCCGTGCGCCACGGCCTGGCCTTCGCGCGCGCGGGCCTGGATTTTCTCTCGCTCTCCAAGGGCGGAAAATTCGACGACGCGAAACAACCCAAAATCGGCGCGGCGGTTTATCCCTACACCGGTCCGAGCGGGCATGAGTGCATGCCGACCGTGCGCGTCGATGACCCGCGCCAAGCACAGTCGCGCGGACCGTTCGGGCGCAATCTGCATCTCGCGCAGAGTGTGCGAGCCGCTGTGCGCGCGGCGGGTTTCGACACGCCGGTCGTGGCGGCGGGAGGAATCAACAGCTTCGAGCTGGCCGAAGGTGCCTTGAAAAACGGCGCGTGCGATTTCGTCGCCAGCGCGCGCCAATCGCTCGCCGATCCCGATTGGTTCGCAAAGCTCGAGCAAGGCCGCGGCAGCGAGGTTCGCCGCTGCAAGTTCACCAATTACTGCGAAGGTCTCGACCAATCGCACCGCCAGGTGACCTGTCAGCTTTGGGACCGCGACTTCGCGCTCGCGGATCCGCGCGCGCCGATCGACGCTGCGCCGAGGCGGTCGTCGGACGGCAAACGTCGCCTGATCGCGCCGCCCTGGGCCGCGAGTCAAAGCGACATCAAGGCCTGATCGGCACGGCGCGCCAGCGCTTGATCGCGGCGCATACAACGAACAACGCAAGCGCGACCAGCGCCGCAGAAGCCGTGGCGTTGAACAACTTCGCATCGAAGCCGTGCGACTCGTGGAAACTCGCGATCGCAATGCGCACCAGGGCCCAGAGCGTGATCGAAAGCACGAAAACCATCGGTGCCACCGTGAACCAGGCGCGCCGGCCCATTTGGTGCAGCCAAACGCTGACCGCGATCAGAGTCAAGCCCGCGAGCAACTGATTCGACGCTCCGAACAGCGTCCAGTATTCGGCCCACGAGTCTTTCTTCGAGAATCCAAGGATCAACGCGGGCGGCCCGATCGTGATCAGGGTCGCCGTCGCCGCGCCGACCTTCGTGCGCCACCCGCACAACTCTTCGAGGATGTAGCGTCCCAGCCGTGTGCAGACGTCGAGCGTGTCGAATACAAAGGTCGAAAAAGCCATCGCGCCGAAAGTGATGGCGAAGTTGAGATTCTCCGGGCCGATGATCAGCGTCATGAAACGCCCGATGCCCCTGCCGTAGATTGTCGCCGGCGACAGTCCGGCCAGGTCCGCCGGCTTGACGATCATGACCGTGACCAGCGCGATCAGGGCCACGAAGCCTTCGGCCAACATGGCGCCGTAGCCGACGAAATGCATGTGCGACTCGCGGCTGACCTGCTTGGAGGTCGTGCCCGAGCAGACCAGACCGTGGAAGCCCGAACACGCGCCGCAAGCGATGGTCACGAACAGGAATGGAAAGAGCGTGCCTGTGCTCGTGCCGATGTCGAAGGTCTTGAAACCAGGCTGCTCGATCTCGTAGCCGCCGAAGAGCACACCGATCACGCCCAGCGCAAGCGCGGCATAAAGCACGAATCCGCCGAGATAGCCGCGCGGTTGCAAGAGCGCCCAGACCGGCGTGACAGAAGCGAGTGCGCAGTAGCCCAGGATCAAGAAGCCCCAGGTCAGCCGATCGAAGACCAGGACATGCGACAGGTACGTGCCCGCCCAGGCCAAGGCAAAAGTCGCGGGCACGAAGATGACGGTGAGCAGCCACAGCGGCGGCTTCAGGAATCGTTGCACCAGGCCCATCACGATCGAGAGCGACAGGTACAAGACGCTCGCCATCGCCACCGCGCCGCCGGGATTGAAGGAGTAGGAACCGCCTGCGAGTTCCGCGCCGCCGCCTTCGAACGAACTCGCGGTGATGTCGGTGAAAGCGACGATCACGTAGATCAGCGCGATCCAGATGAAAGCCATCATCGCGCGGCCCGCCGGCGTGCCCAGGCGCTCGCGTGCGATCTCGGCGATCGAAGTCGCGCCGTGGCGAACGGATGCGGCGAGACTGGCGAAATCGTGCACCGCGCCGATGAACACGACGCCCAGACCGATCCACATCAGGCAAGGAATCCAACCGAAATTCTTCGCTGCCAGGATCGGTCCCGCGATCGGACCGGCCGCGGCGATCGCCGAAAAATGCTGCGCGAAAAGGTAGAACGGCGGCGTCGGCACGAAGTCGACGCCGTCGTCGCGCGTATTGGCCGGCGTCGGACGCGAGTCGTCGATGTCGAACTGTCGCGCGATGAAGCGTCCATAGAAACGGTAGGCGACGACGAGCAGCGCGAAGAATCCAAGCGCGACGATGGCGAGTGTCATGCTCGGTTCATTCCTGCGGTGGCTCGTTCGGCGGATCTTCGTCGTCGGCGAAGCGCGCGCGCAGGATGCTGGCCAGGATCGAGACCGCGAGCACGCCGCCGACCACGCTGAGCGAGAGCGTGATCGAGATCGGATAGTGGTGCGCCAAGAGCATTTTCGCGCCGATGAAGACCAGGATCATCGACAGGCCGTGCTGCAGATAGTGCAGATACGGGATGATGCCCGCGACGGCGAAGTACAACGAGCGCAGTCCGAGGATCGCGAACACGTTCGAGGTGTAGAGGATAAAACGATCCTGCGTGATCGCCAGCGCTGCCGGGACCGAATCGACGGCGAACATGACGTCGGTGGTCTCGACCACGATCAGCGCGACGAACAGCGGCGTCGCCACACGCTTCCCGGCCTCGAGCACGAAGAAACGCGAGCCGTGGGTCGTGTTCGTGATCGGCAGGAACTTTTTCGTGATTCGCAGCACGAAGTTCTTCTCGGGATCGAGTTCCTGCTCGTCGCCGGCCATGAACAATTTGATGCCGGTGAAGGCCAGGAAGGCGCCGAGCAGATACATCGTCCACTCGAAGCGACTGACCAGTGCGACCCCGGCCAGGATGAATACGGCGCGGAACACGAGCGCGCCGAGGATGCCCCAGAAAAGCACGCGGTGCTGGTTCGCGCTGGAGACCGCGAAATAGCGGAAAATGATGATGAAAACGAAAATGTTGTCGACCGAGAGCGCCTGCTCCGTCAGGTAGCAGGTCAAGAATTCCCCGGCCGGCTCGAGGCCGTCGCGCCACAGGATCAGGGCGTTGAAGCCCAACGCCAACGCCGTCCACAGCGCCGTGCGCCACAGCGCTTCGCGCACGCCGATCGCCTTGGGCTCGCGCTGATGCAGCCCCAGGTCGAGGGCCATCATGACCACGACGACCACGCCGAAGACGATCCACAAAATCAGGTGGCCCATAGCGTGACTGCGCGAGGTCTCAGGTGCAGAGCACCAGTCGGATATGACTCGGTAGATGTCGCGTCAGGCCCGCGACGACGTGCCCGCGCAACAAATGGTAGATGGCGTGACGCTGGCTCGCGCCGATCACCAGCGCGTTCACGCCCAGGAGGTCCGCCGCGCGTGCGATGCCTTCCACGGCATTGTGCGATACGGTCCAGATCGGAATCACCTCGATTCCTTCACGCTCGCCGAGCTGGACCGCGGCGCGCAGCGCCGCAATGCCCTCTTCATCCGGCTCGTACTCGCTCGCGCCGACGAACAATCCGGTGCGTTCGTCGACGTACAGCGCGTACAGCGTCTTGCCGCCGAAGCCCCGTTCGCGAGTCAGTGCCTCGTGAATCACGCCCGGGCTTGGACTGCGTATCGCCACCAGGGTGTGCGATGGATAGAGCCCGATGATCGCCTCAGCCTGGGCCAGGCTGAGGATCTCGGCCCCGATTTCGGTCTCCAGCCCATGCTCGGACTCCGCGATCATGCGCACAGCGCGCCGCTTGACCGCCGGATGCATGTAAAAGAGGTCGGAGAACCAACGCTGTTGTGTACCTACGGACAGCAAGAGTCCGATGCCGACCAGCAGCATGCCGGCAATCGTCGCCGACTGCTGAACGAGCATGTTCACCAGCCAAGCCGTCACGATCATCATCGTGGTGAACACACCCACGCCAAAGCGCCATCCGCGCACGCCTTCGCGCCAACGCAGCGCATCGACGCTTGCCGACGAAAGCAGGAACGCGCCGAGCAATCCGAAAGCGTACAGGTGACCCAGTGCGACCAGGTCGCTGCGCAAGAGCAGGATCACCAGGATCGGCAGGACCGTCGTCGTGATGATCGCCACATGCGGCGTGTGGAAGCGTCGATTGCGCGCGGCAAGTTGAGCGGGCAGGAAACCCTGCTCGACCAACGCGAGAAACACGTGGTACCCGCCGATGATCGCCGTGTTCGACGCGAACATCAGCAACGACGCGCCACTGGCAATGACCGCGACCTTGAGCGGCCAGCCGCCGACGACCCAGCCCAACTCCGAGATCAGCCGGGCGGAGGCGATCTCGTCCGCCTTGAGTTCCACCGGCAGGAGCGAGATTGCGAACAGCGTCAGGAGCGGGGCGCTGATCACGACTGTGATCACGACCAACCACATGCCACGCCCGGCCGTCTTGCGGATCGGCAGACGCATCGCGGGCGACAGTTGACTGATCGACTCGAGACCGGAGAAAGCCAGCCAGGCTCCGGCAAAACCGATCAGGAACGTGTGGGTGTCGAGATCGTCGATCAGCGCCAGATGCTCGGAAATGTTCGCCAGGCTCGCGCCATCCGCGCGCCACAACGTCACGCAGATCACGATCAGGTTGACCCCGAACGCGCACATGGCGATCAACAACGACAGCATCGCGCTCTCGCGGATACCGATGATGTTGATCACGGCCAGGAATGCGAGCAGTCCGACCGCAAGGAGCACGACGTGCTGGTCGAAGAACGGCACCTCGCTGCCGACATAAAGGACGCCCGAGACCGTGGAGATTGCTGAAGTCAGGAAGTAGCTGACCGAGATCAACAATCCCCCGAGCAAACCGGCGCGAGGGGAAAAAGCCTCGCTGGCGATCGAGACCACGCCGCCGCCGTCCGGCTTGCGCCAGCAGATCTCCACGTACTTGTGCGCGAGCAGGAGGAACCCGAACAGGCCGAGCACCACGAACAGCGGCGCGAACTCCTTGACCTGCTGATACAGGATCCCCGGAACGTAATAGACGCTCGTGCCGATGTCGGCGAAGACCACCGCCCAGACCAGCAGCGGGGAAAGTTGCCTCAGGTGATCGCCGGCCGAAACTCCGGGAGCTTGGGCGGGACGGCCCTCGGCCGGAACTGCAGGATCGTTCATGGAGGCGCGTAAGATCCTGCGCGCCAAGGGCTCCCGATGCCAGCGCAGGATCTCGAGTAGGAGCCTTTTTCGGTCCGCACGCTGGGCACAAGGACGACCTGCACTGGATTCTGATCGGTCCAAACGGGACCATCTTCGCCCTTATGGCCCCTCCGGACGCCGCGGCACGTACGCCCCCCGTGGCCGACAGTCACCTGCGACAACTCTCGCCGCTGCTGGTCTGGGCGGTGGTCTTCGCCGACATCGGCACGAGCATCTACTACGTGCCGGGCATGTTGCACGACATGAAAGGTGTCGGAGATCTCGCGCCGTTGTTCGTCACGGCGTCGATGCTGGGGTTCCTGCTGCTGGCCTGGAAGTACGTCGAAATCTGCTACCGCAATCCCGACGGAGGAGGCGTCGTCACCGTCGCCACCCAGGCCTTCAGTCCGCGCTGGGGGCTGATCGGCGGCCTCTTGATCACGCTCGACTATTTCCTCACGGCCGCGGTCTCCTCTGTCTCCGGTATTCACTATCTGGCGAGCAGCTGGCCCGCGCTCGACAACTACGTGGTGCCACTCGCAGTCGGCACCTTGCTCGTGCTCGCCGTGCTGAACATCGTCGGGATCCGTGAGAGCGCCTCGCTTTCGTTCTTGATGGCGCTGTGCGCGCTGGGCATCGACCTGCTCGTGATCGGCGCGACTTTGTTCTCGATCCGCGACGATCCCGCGGCATGGGATCACCTGCGCCATGCGTTCAGCTCGGCGTCCGATGTCTCCGCCAAGACGTTCGTGATCGGTTTCGCGGGAGCGTGGCTCGCGTTCTCAGGCCTCGAATCGATCAGTCAGCTCTCGCCGGCGATGCGCCTGCCGATCCGCGCCACGGCCAAACGCGGCATGTGGCTGGTCGTGATCACGATCCTGATCACCTCGCCGTTGCTCACGCTCTTCGCCATCGAGCTCCTGAGCGAGGCGACGAAGATGCAGAACAGCGAGCGCTTCATCTCCGAACTCGCCAACATCGCGGGCGGACTTCCGCTCAAGCTCGCCGTGGTGGCCACGGCTTCGGCGCTGCTGCTTTTTGCCGCGAACACGGCGATCATCGGCAGCTACCACGTCTTTCTGGCACTCGTGGAGCTTGGCTACATGCCGAAGTTGATCGCCCAGCGCGGTCGCCGCTTCCACACGCCCTTCGTGGCGATCCTGGTCGCCACGGTCTTCCCGGGAATCGTGATCTACTTTTCGAAGGGCGACTTGGCGCTGCTCGGCGAACTCTACGCCTTCGGTCTGCTCGGCGCATTCCTGCTCTCCTCCGGCGGACTCGACATGGTGCGCTGGCGCGAGGGCCAGCGCGACTGGCGGTTCACGGTCGGGATCCTGACCACGTTGATCGTGGCCCTCGCCTGGTGCACGAACCTGCTCTACAAGAAGGAAGCGACGATCTTCGGCGTGATTTTCGTCGGCGTCGGCCTGCTGATCGCGCTCGGTACTCAGCAGAAATGGTTCTCTGACATTTTCTACCAGCATCCGGCCGTGAAGCGCCGCGCTGAGCGTTTGCGCGACCTTTCCGAGCAAGGCCTCGAACATTCCGAGCGCGCCGAGATCCTGAGCCTGTCCCAAGCCCAGGCGATCCTCGACTTGTATCCCTCGAGCACGCTGGTCGCCCTGCGCTCGATGAGCCCTTCGGTCGTGCTCGAAGCGATCGCGCGCGAACGCGGGCTGGGTGGCCGCAACGTTTTCGCGATCTACGTCGAGGAACGCACCGGGCTTTTCGTGCGCGCCTCCGAAACCCTCGACGAAGACGACGAAGGCATCGCGGCACTGCGCCAAGCCGCGCAACTCGCCGAGCGCGAGGGCTGCACCTTGCTGCCGATCTGGACGGTCTCGCACAACGCGGTCGAAGGCCTCGCCCGCGCCGCGGAAACCCTGGGAGTCAGCGGACTCGTGCTCGGCATCAGTCAGCGCGGCGCGATCTACCACCTGCTGCGCGGCCACGTGGTCGTCGGATTGACTCGGCGGTTGGGCAGCAACGTGCGCTTGCTGTTGTACAGCTGAATTCGCTCATTTGTGCTTGGGTACCGCCGGGGCTTCCACTTTCGCGGGCGCGCTCTGGACTTGCCTGTGCGGCGCGTGGGGTTGCCAGCCCATGATGTAGAACAGGGCGAAGAATCCGAGCACGTAGCCGACGCTGACGTGCCATCCGCACTTGAGCCATTGGAACACGCTCTTGCCCTGCGGGAAGTTGTTGCACAGCGCGACGCCCGCGCTCGAGCCAAACCAAATCATCGAGCCGCCGAAGCCGACCGCGTAGGCGAGGAAGCCCCAGTCGTAGCCGCCCTGCTCGATCGCCAGCTTGGTCAGCGGGATGTTGTCGAAAACCGCGGAGACGAAGCCCAGGCCGAACGCGGTTTGCCACGCGGCGGCCGGGAGTTCCTCGACCGGCATCAACGACGCGCACCAGACCAACGACAGCAGGAACATGGCGCCCTTCAGTGCCGGCACGACTTCGTGCCAGGCCGGCTTGCGGAACGTCGCGCACAACAGGATCGCTGCCCAAACACCAACTGCTGGGAAACCGAATTGCGCTCCATGCACATGCACGATGTTCGTGAAGATCGCGCCCGCGAGAATCAATCCGACGACGAGCAAGCGCAGGCCGTCGACCTGCACGCCCGCACTTGCATCTTTCTGGATGGGCTGGAATCGATCCTGCTGCTTGGCGGCGATCACGCCGAAAAACATCAACGCCACTCCCGAGCCGACGAACGCGTGCGTCACGTCCAGCGGGTCCACGCCGTCGAGCCAGATCATGGTCGTGGTCGTGTCGCCGACCACCGAACCCGCACCGCCGGCGTTCGACGCAGCGACGATGGCGGCAAGGTATCCGATGTGGACCTTGTCCTTGAAGACGACCTTGGCGACGGTCCCGCCGATCATCGCCGCGGCGATGTTGTCCAAGAAGCTCGAGATCACGGCGACGAGTACCAGCAGCACGAATCCGCCCTTCCAATCGTCGGCTAGCCAGCGCGGCAACAGCTGCGGCAACCTTGAATCCTCGAAGTGTTTCGCGAGCAGCGCGAAGCCGACGAGCAGCCCGAGCAGGTTGAGGATCAGCCCCCACTCGCCCTCCTCTCCGTGTCCGCCCAAGAGGTGTGCCGAAAGGTCGTAGTCGGTGAAAAGCAGCTTGTAGCCCGTGATCACGGCCAGGCCGTTCAACGCGACGTAGAGCGTGTGCTTGTGGAACAACGCCACGCCGATCAACGTCAGCGCAAAAAAGACGAACTCCAGGCGGATCCCGAAGAATCCAAGTGGCTGCGCGGCGAGTGCGCTGCTCGCGATGAGGACAGTGTGCATGTGGACGACGCTTCGGAGCCAGCCTCGATTGCGCCGCTTTCGCCGGATGTCCGCGCCTACGCCGCG
>JAYUUV010000286.1:0-4310 GCA_043754695.1 Planctomycetota bacterium | reverse complement strand
GTTCCGCACGCAAAGCCTCGAGCTCCTGGGCGAGCCAAGCTCGCACGCGCTTGTGTTCGGCGAGATCGGCGCTGAGCGTGCGCGCGGTCTCGCGCGAGGCCTGCTGCTCGCGCGCAAGTTCGGCTTCGAGCGCCGCGCCGCGCTCGAGATGGGCGGAAACCTCGGCGCGCAACTCGGCGATCGAGCGCTCGGCCTTGGCGCGTCCGTCGGCCAGCAAGACCAGCAAACGCGCGGACTCGCTGCGCAGCAGCAGGAGGTCGCGCGACATCTCGGCCTGGACCGCCGCGTGGGCGTTGACTTCGCGCTGGAGTTCCTCGATCGAAGCCGCGGCCTGACTGCGCTCGGCCAGGCCAAGCGTGAGCAACTCGGCGATGTGCGCCTCGCGCTCCACGAGTTCGCGTTCGATGTGCGCGAGCGATTCCTTGTGCCCGGCCAGATCGCGTTCGAGCGCGTCGATGATGTCGCGCACTTCGCCGCGTTCACGTTCGAAGCCCGCCAGCTGCAGGTCGGCCTGTTCGGCCAGGGCCTCGATGCGCTGCTTGTGGCCGGCGAGATCGGCGGTGAGGGCGCCGATCGATTCGCTCGACGCGGCGCGTTCCTGCGCGAGCAGTTTGGAAAGCGCGGACTGTTCGGCGCGCAACGCCTGCGCTTCGCCTGCGAGTTCTTCGAGCGAGTGCTTGTGCTGTTCTAGGTCGCGCGTCAGTTCCGCGATCGCGCGCTGCGCTTGTTCGCGTTCGCTGCTGAGCGATTCCTTGAGGCGCGCCGTCTCTTCGCGCTCCAGCAAGAGCTCGGCCTCGACTTCGCTCAGCGTCGCACTGTGGCCGGCGAGATCGCCGGCCAGATCGCGGTTGACCTGGTCGAGGCGCGCGCGCTCTTCGCGCCAGGCGCGGCGTTCGCGGTCAAAGGCGACGAGTTCGCCGGACAATTCCGTGAACGGTTCGAGCGCGCCCGTCGGCGCGCGCGGCGGGTCGAGCAACTGCGCCGCCTTGGGCAAGGGTCCGCCGCCGACCGAAGCCACGACGAGGTGCCGGTAGACCGGCTCGGCGTGATCAGATGCGTACAGCGTGCGGTTGTAGAACTCGTGCACGCGCGCGGCGAGCCCGCGCAGCGCCGCATCGTTGTCGAGGTACAGCGACAGGCACATCAGCGCCAGCCAGCGCTCCAGGTTCGCGTGGCCGATGCTCTCGACCGTGGCGCCAAGGTCGCGCAATTGTTTTTCGGTCGCTTCGCGCGAGGGCAGGCCGTTGTGGCGATGCTCTTCGAGGTAGCGGTGTTCGAGGCCCAATTTGTCCTTGAGGAAACCCTGCAGGATTTTTTCGGCCTCGGCCACGCGCTGTGTGTGATAGGGCCCGGCCAACACGACGTAGCCGCGGCTGACGCGCGCGCACTCGGAGACGAAGGCCGCGCGCAACTTCGGCGGCACGTGCTCCAAAGTGTCGAAGGCCGCGACCACGTCGAATGACTTGTCGCGGAAAGGCAACTTCGCGCCGTCGCCGAGCACCAGATCGCGTTCATCCGAGGGCTCGATGTCGACCAGCGTGACGTGGTCCTTGGCCAGGAAACCGCGCAGCAGCGCCGTGCGCCCGCCGACGTCGAGCACCTCGAGCTGCTTTTTCTTGCCGCGCAGCGTTCCGAGCAGGTCGGCGACCAGTCGGTAGCGCTGATACTGGTCGAAGGGCAGCTGCTCGACGTTCACGAGCTCGACTCCTCGGTCCTCATTTCCGAACCCAGGCCGCGGCGCACGCTCCAACGGCTGTTCAGGAACAGCATGCCGTGCTGCAGCTTGCGCGGGTCGATGACTTCGAAGCTGTGCGCGTGTTCGCGATGATCGATCGCGGTCGGCGCGGCTTTGGAGTGGTCGTAGACGAAGGTCGTCAAATAGTACTGGCCCTGCAGGAGCTGCAGCGCATCTGCCGACATTTCGACCTCGCCGCTCTCGCCCGCGCGCACGTCGCGCACTGCGATCGGATGGTCGCGCCAGATGTGATTCGAGCCGTTGACGTAGGTTCCATCCGAGCGATACAGGCCCAGGCCGAACACGGGTTCCCGCGCGTCCTTGTGCGCTTTCCAACGCAGGCGCACGGTGAAGCGCTCGCCGGTCGTGAACGCGTGGGCCACGTTTCCATCGGCGCCGAGCATGTCGATCTGTGTGACTTCGATTTCGCCAGAGCCCCAGCGCGGGTAGGCGCTCGTGCCGCGGTTGATCGCGGACATTCTTTCATTGCCGCGCGCCTTGGCGCGTTTCAGGTATTCGTCGGCGACTTTTTCGGCCGTGCCCTGCTCGAGGATCTCGCCCTTGTCCATCAGCACGACCCACTGGCACATCGATTTGACCGCGCCCATGTCGTGCGAGACGAAGATGATCGTCTTGCCCTGATCGCGGAAGTCGTTCAGGCGATTGATGCACTTGCCGCGGAAGTGTTCGTCGCCGACCGACAGCGCTTCGTCGATGATCAGAATGTCGGGATCGACACTGGCGGCGACTGAGAAGCCCAGGCGCACGTACATTCCCGAACTGTAGGTCTTGACCGGCCGATCGATGAAGTCGCCGAGTTCGGAGAACTCGACGATCTTCGGAAAGCGCTCGGCAATTTCTGCGTCGCTCATGCCCAGCACGGAGCAATTCAAGCGGATATTGTCGCGGCCTGAAAACTCGGGATGGAAGCCCGCGCCGAGTTCGAGCAGCGAAGCGACACGGCCGCGCACGCGCACGGTTCCATTCGTCGGCTGCGTGATGCCGGTCAAGAGTTTCAACAGGCTCGACTTGCCCGCGCCATTCTCGCCGATGATTCCAACCGTCGAACCGCGCGCGATGTCGAGGTACACATTGCGCACGGCCCAAAACTCGCGGTGACGGGGCTTGCCCGGCAAAATCAAATCGTAGAGCCGGTGGATCGGCTTGTCGTAGATACGATAGGACTTCGAGAGATCCTGCGCGAACACGGCGCTGCCCGCGGCCATTTCGGCCGCCGGCACCTCGCCCTTGGCTTGGATCCGCGTGCTCACAGCAAGTCAGGGAATTGAGGTTTTTGCGACAGGAAAAAACGCGAACCGAGATAGAGCATGACCAGCGCGATCGCTCCGAAGCGCGCGAGCAAGATCCAATCGGGCCACAGACCGAAGATCAAGACCTCGCGGTAGCAGGTGATCAGCCAGTGCATGGGATTGAGCATCAGGATCCAGCCGTAGCCCTCAGAGACCACGCGCTCCGGCGGATAGAAAATCGGTGTCGCGAACATCCAGACCGTCACGAACACGCCCATCAAGTGATAGACATCGCGCAGGAAAAGATTGAGCGTCGCCAAGAAGTAGCCCAGCCCTACGGTGAAAATCGCTTGCAGGGCCATCAGAAGCGGCAGCGTGATTAGCGACCAGCCGAGATCCAGGGGCGGCATCTCCCCCACGCCGCGCGGGTGATCCAGCGCGGGCAAGGGTGCCGCAGCGCCAAACAGATCGGGAAATGCTCGAAACAACAGCACGCCGGCAATCACGATCGGCAAGCCGATGCACATATTGATCAACGACGACACGCACAGGAATGACGGCAGGATCTCCGACGGAAACACGACCTTTTGAATCAGGTTCTGGTTCTCGACCAACGTGTTTGTCGAGCGCGAAATCGTCTCGGCGAACGCAGCCCACACGGTGATTCCAGCAAGCATCCACAGCGCCACCTGCTGCGGCGACACATTGTCCGTGAAGCGCACCTTCAGGATCAGGCTGAACACGAACATGTAGATGAACAAGTTCAGGAACGGATACACGACCGACCAGAAAAAGCCCATCGACGAGCCGATGTAGCGTCCGCGCAAGTCGCGCACGACGAAGTCGCCGAGCAGGCGGCGGTTCTTCTTCAGCGATCGGGCGAGTTCGAGCACGCTAGAGGATCCGCTTCCCCAGCGCCGAGAGCACCAACTGCACCGCGAACTCCGCCGTCTTGTTCTTTTCGTCGAGGATCGGATTGATCTCGGTCAATTCCAGGCCGAGCATGCGCCCCGATTCCGCGGCGTGCTCCATGACCAGATGCGACTCGCGCCAATTCGTGCCGCCCGGTACCGGCGTGCCGACGCCCGGCGCGATCGACGGATCGGTGCCGTCGATGTCGAAGGACACGTGAAAGCCGACCGTGCCGTCGTTGACGATCGCCAGCGCGCGGCGCATGACCTCGTTCATGCCGAGCATGTCCACGTCGCGCATGGTGAAGACCTTGACGCCCGAATCGACGATCTCCTCGCGCTCGGAGACATCGACGTCGCGCGCTCCGACGATCACGGCCTTCGAAGCATCGACCATCGGCACACGCTCGCCCA
>JAYUUV010000285.1:0-17322 GCA_043754695.1 Planctomycetota bacterium | reverse complement strand
AAACCGCGGGCCTCGATGCCGCAGGCGTTGCGCTGCTCGAAGATCATCGGCTGGAGTCCGTGATCGCGCTGGGACTGGCGACCATGGCTTCGGATCCCGAGGCGTATTCGGTCGAGATCCTGCCGCGCAGCCTGCGCAAGCGGCGCGAATTCATGGGCGGCACGCTGTGGATGATCGTCGCCGCCGCTGTCGCGCTCGCTTACCTGGGCTGGTACGGATTCACGACGCAGCAAAAGCTCAGCGCGACGCGCACGCTGGTCTCGACGCTCGAGACCAGGGTGCGGCGCGCGAACGACATCGACCGCGAAGCGCGCGAGTTGATCGCGAAGAATCAGAAACTCTCGGCCGAGGCCTTCCAACTGCAGTCGGTCGCCGGAGCGGGCGAGCAACTCGCGCGCAGCCTGTGGGCGATCGGCGAGACGATTCCCTCGGACTTCTGGCTCGCGGCGCTCTCCAGCGATCGGCGTTTCAACGAGAACTTGCGCGTGCTGCGCGGCGAAGAGCGGCCGATCCTGCACATCGAAGGCCGTTCGCGCGAAGGCACCGCTTCGCCCGCGCAGCTGTTCGCGGCTTTCATCTTGGGTATGTCGCAGCGACTGACGGCCGGGCTGGCGCTCGCGCAGAACCCCAGTCCCTCGTTCGACAAATTCACGCTCGACATGACGTTGTTCGCACCGCCGCCGCCAGTCCCCGCCGCCGAGGGAGCCGGCAAGTAGCCATGGACCTCAACGATTTTTGGCAGGAGAACAAGCGCTTCGTGCTCATGACGAGCGGCGGCGTGCTGGTCTTTTTCACGGGTGTCGTGCTGATCAAGAACCTGTTCGGTTCGGATCTCGCCGACCAGGAACGTCGCAAGCTCAAGGCCGAGAACACGCTCGCTGGTCCGCTCTATCCGCAAGCGGATCTGGATCTCTTGCGCGCCGAGAATCAGAAACTCGTCGCGGCCCAGGCGGCGCTGACCAAGGCCAGTGCGTTCGAGGCGCGGCCCGCCTTCGCGCCAAATTCCGGATCGCTTGCGAATCGCTACTTCGAAGTTGTCGCCGCGACGCGCGAGGAATTGCTGCCCGCGGCCGGCCGCGCAGGTATCCCGGTGCCCGAGAACCTGGGGCTGCCCGCGCTCGCGCCGACGAAAGACGCTCACATCGCGCGCTATCTCGACGGCCTCGATGTGATCGATCGCACGCTGCGTCTGGGCCTCGAAGCCGGCCTCGGCCGAGTCGAGAGCATCGACATCAAGCTCGATCCGAATCTGCTCTCGGGCAAGCCGCTGGAAGGTCTGGAAAAGACGCTGATCCTGTTCAAGCTGCGCGGCAACGCGACGGCGCTGACACGACTGGTGTTGATGCTCGAGCGCTCGGCTGAGAAGCGCGTGGCTGTGCTGGAGAAGGCCGAGTTCTTGGCCGGCGGCGCACGCGAGGACGACGCGCGGCTGGAACTGACCCTGGCCGCGGTTCGCCTGCACGAGTCGAAGGAGAAGAAGTGAGCCTGCGCAAAGAACCTCTGGTGCTGTGCGCGACCCTGCTCGGTGTCGGGCTATTGGTCTACACCTCGCTGCCGGCCAAGACGCGCGCGGCGCCGAGGCGCGGCAGCAAGCCCAGCCTCGAGGTGCAGCGCATCCCCGACGTGGGTTTGGCGACGCCTGCCGCGCGCGATCTGGGCAAGCTCTCTCGAGATCTTTTCTCGCCGCCGCGCGACACGCATCCCTTGCCGCTGCTCGACATCGACGCGCCGCCGATCGCGCCGCTCAAGGGCGTGTTTCCGCCGCCGATGCCCGGTCCGCGGCCCGCGCAATACGGCAGATTGTCGCTGCGCGAGGAGGCCACGCCGACGCCGGTCGCGGGTCTGTTCGCAACCGATGTGGCCAGCGCGGCGGAATTGTCCACCGATCAGGAGCAGCCCGCGGCGAGCGCGCTGGGCGCCCTTGGATACACGGGTGACAAAAAGAAGCCCGCTGTGGCCAAGGAACAGGACGCGTTGACCTCTGAGCAACGCGCAGCCCAGCTCGCGGGTTACAAGCAGCTCTACGACTGGCTGCGTATCGACGACAACCCGCCGCGTTTCGGGCAGATCCGCAACAAGGACAAGTTCGCGCTGAAGACGCGGCTCGAGGAGCGTATGTTGTTCCTCGAACTCGATCCGGCCAGCGGGCAGCCGCTGAACTCAGGCCAGGTCTTCGACCTCGAGCGCCCGCGCGTCACGGAGTTTCACTTCGCCGAGACCATCGCCAACAAGATTCAGGAGCGCCGTCGCGAGTTTGGCGAGAAGGTCACGCCGGGCCAATACCCGACGCTGATGAACTTCGCCGACGAATGCGTGCAGAGCCGCAATGAGGCCAGCGAAGCGCTGCAGATCGCGATCGAGATGTACCGCCTCGCGGACACGGTCTCGCCCAACGATCCGGCTCCGCACCTTGGACTGGCGCGCTGTTTCGAACTCGCCTTCGACTTCGAGGCGGCCTACGCGGAACTCGAGACCGTGCTGCAGAAATACGCGAGTTCGCCCGAGGCGCAGGTGCGCATGGGCGAACTCGAAGCGCGCCTGCGATTGTTCGACAGCGCCGAAAAGCGCTTTGGGGATGCACTGCGCGGCGCGCAGCAGAACTTCGCGGCACAGGAGGCCTTCGGCCGTTTCCTGTTGGCGCGCGGCCGCGTGGAAGAGGCGCTCGAGCATCTGGAATTCGCCCACCGCTACGAGCCGCCCGCGGAACAGCGCGGCTTGCGCCTGGGCGTGCGCCTAGAACTTGCAGCGGCGCGTTTCGCCAACGGCAAACTCGACGGCAACGACGGCGCGGCGGCGATGTACGACTCGGCGCTTTCGATCGAAGCCAAGGATCCGCGCGCGCTGGCCGGCAAACTCGCCATCGCGGTGGTCAAGCGCGGCGCGACCGACGACTCGATGATGCTCGGTCGCGACCAGGCCGGGTTCGAGATGCTGCTCGCCCAGGGCCTGCTCGAGATCCGCTCGACGCAGTGGAGCCTGGCGCGCGACCATCTGCTGGCGGCGGCCGATGCGGATCCGCTGCGCGCCTATGGAGCTTGGCGCGCGCTGTCCTGGCTCGCGGAAGTGACCGGTTATCAGGCCGAAGCGCTGCGCTATGTCGAACTGGCGCTCGAAGCCGCGCCGGACGATGCCTGGTCGCTGTATCAGCACGGCCGCCTGCTCTTCCAACGCGACGACCCCGAGGGCGCGGCGCGCGAATTCAAGGCGGCGCTCGATCGCGATCTGGGTTTCAGCGATGCGATTGCCGGCCTGGCCGTGATCGCCGCAAGCCAGAACAACTTCGTGGATGCCGATATGTACTTCGGTCGCGCGCTCGAATTGGAACCGACGCGTGCCGAACTCGAAGCGCGCCGCGGCTACAACTACTTGCGCCTCAACGACGCCGCGCGCGCGGAAAACTGTTTCAGGCACTCCCAGGAACTCAGCGCCGACGAACCCGGCGCGCGCGCGGGTCTGGCCTGGTGCGCCTATCGCAGGAACGATTCCGGCAAGGCGATCGAGGAGTTCCGCAAGCTCGACGACGCGCGCCGCAAGCTGCCGGAAAAGGATGCCTGGCGCCTGTTCGCGAATGCGCAGATCAAGCGCATCGGCGATCACGTCGCCAAGGAAGCCTGGGAGGACAATTTCGACCGCAGCGGCAACGCCGGTTCGAACCAGTGGGACGTCGAAGAAGCCGCGGGCGCGACCTTTTCGCTCAGCGACAATGCGATGCACCTGCGCGGGCCCTTCAGGGACAGCAACGCTCGCGCGCGGCTCTTGCGCCGTTACCAGTCGAAGGACTTCGTCTCGATCGAGATGGACGTGACCGTCGCCAGCGTGACCTCGGCCCACGTCGGCGTGTTCGTCACGCGCGAGAAGCAGGGCGGCCGCGGAAATTCCCAGCCGACGAGTTGGATCGCCGTCGAGCGTCACCCCGAGGGCGGCTTGCAGGTGCTCTTGATGGACCGCGCGACTGCGGAACCCAAACGCGAGGACATCGCGCCGGTCGGCGGCGTTCCGTGGTGGCCGCTCGACAAGCCCGTGCGTCTGCGCATCGAGCGCATCGGCGAAGGTTCGGATTCGATCGGCCGCATCAGTGTCGACGGCGTTCCGGTCGCGGATGGATTCTCGATGCGCTCGATCGGATCCGCGGGCGATGTGTGCGTCGGCTTGATGGCCTGGGGCGACAATGGCCAACCCGTGGAAATCACGATCGACAACGTCCAGATCGTCAAGTCGCGCGCGCCTTGAGCGCATGAGCACAACGGAACAGCGGCCATGAGGCAGATTCACGACCAGTCCCGTGCGCGCGCCGGCTTCACGCTGATCGAGCTGCTCGCGGTGCTCTTGATCCTCGGGATCCTGATCGCCGTGCTCGTCTCGAGCCTCATGCAGGGCGAGGATGCGGTCAAGGCAGGCGTCGCCAGGAATCGGCTCGCACAATTGGGCACGGCCTTGGGTGAATACTCCGATGAACACGGCGAGTATCCGCCGTCGCAGTTGCCAAGCGACCTGGGCACGCCGCCGGATGCGACGAACGTCGGCTCGGAGTGCCTGTACTTGGCGCTGTGCGCGGAAGGCGCGCCCGGTTACGCGACGCTCGGCAAGGCCGAAAATCTGTGCAACAGCGACCGCGACGCGCTCTCCAAGCGGCCGAAGGGTTTCGAGACCCAGGACCTGTTCGAGCTGGCCGACCCGTGGGGAAACCCGATCGTCTACATTCGCGCATCGGACTACGAGCGTGAGTTCCGCTACATCTTCGTCGACACGGAGACCGGCGAGGAGAACGAAGCCACGCTGCGTGCGCTGAAAAGTGCGACGACCGGCCGTTACGAGGAGCCCACCAGCTTCCAATTGTTCTCCGCCGGCGTCGACGGCAAGTTCGGCACCGGGGACGACCTCGCGAATTTCAAGAAGTGATGCGGTGAGACCCTTGCTGCAATCCGGACGTCGAGCGGGCTTCACGCTGATCGAGTTGATCGTCGTGATGGGCCTGATGGCGATGCTGTTCGGAATCGGCGTCGGGATGCTGACTTCGCTCAATCCCGGCAAACGAGCCGCGCTGGGACTGCTGCAGAACATGCTGCGTTCCGCGCGCAACAACGCGCTCGCGCGCTCCGCGCCGGCACGCGTGCGCCTCGATCCTTCGAACGGCGAGATCGTCGCCATGGGCATGGACGTGCTCGGCACCTGGCAGTTCGAGACGCTGGGGATTGAGGGCTCCTCGGGCGACGACGGCGTCTGCACAGCTGGGGCGCTGATCGACGATGGATTCCTCGGCAAGGCGCTGTCCTTCGAAGGCGCGCCGGCCGGAGCGCACGCGGAAGTCGCGCTGCAGGAGAATCCGACATTCGACCTGCGCGAGGGCTTCATGCTGCAGTGCGCGCTCAAACTCGAGCATCCCGAGGGCGGCCGCGCGCTCGACATCGGCCGCGCCGCGGGCATCGAGTGCCGCACCAACGGCAGTCTGCGCGCCTGGTTCAGACCCCAGGCCACTTCGGCGAGCGGCGTCGCGAGCGGCGGCGGCATCGTGGCCGTCGACAGCGCGCCGGGCGTGTGGCGCGCGGGATATTGGATGCGCATCGAAGTGAGCTACGACCGCCGGCTCTTGCGGCTCGCGCTGGACGGCGTCGAAGTTGCGCGCGCACCGGCCAACGATCCGGTCTGGAAACTCGAGGCGCCGCTCTTGATCGGCGATCCGCGCGCGCCGTTCCCCGGCGCGATCGACGCGCTTTCGATCTACGCCGTGGTCGACAGCGGCAAGGCGGTCCTGCCGCGCACGGTCAGCTTCGCACCCGACGTGCCGCGCGAAATCGTGTTTTCCGCCGACGGCGCGCTCGATCGCGAGCTCTTCTCCGCGCCGCTCTCGATCGGCCTGGAGTACGAGGACGGCTCCAAGGCGCGCGTGCTCGTCAACGTGTACGGGACCGTCGAATGAAGTGCCGCGCCTGGAATCGTGGGCCTTTGGAACGCCGCGGTTTCGCGGTGCTCAGCGTCCTGTTCGTCTTGATCGCGCTCTTGATCCTGTGCGCGCCGTTCCTGATGACCGCGCGCAACGCTTCGAAGGCCAGCATGCAGCTGTCCGACAAGGTCCAGACCCGGCTCGCGCTCGACGCGGCGATCAAACACGAGCGCGCCCACCTGGGCGGTTCGCATCCCTCGCGCGACGCCACGCCGTATTGGGACGATCTTGAGGAACTCGCGGTCAAGAGCGCGCTCGAACCGGGCTTCTGGAACAACCACGATCCGCGCGCCGTCATGTGGGACGTCGACGCCTTCGATGTCGCCGGCCGCATCGATGTCGGCAGCGCGCCGCCGCAGGTGTTCGCCAACATGCTGGGCAGCGTGACGCGCCTGGCTGAGTCGCTCAAGAGCAAGGCGAAAGCGATCGCGGTGCTCTCGACCAGCGGATTCGAGCCCGAGGGTTTCCTGTGGGTCGGACCGGAACTCGTGCGCTACACCTCGATCGAGGACGGGAAATTCGCCGGCTTGACGCGCGGGCTGACGGCCAATGTCGACAAGGACGGCAACTGGACCGGCTGCGGGCCGAGCCCGGCGCTCGATCATGCGATGAACCTGGCGGTGATCGATCAGCGCGCGTTCGCCATACCGATGTGGCGCATCGCCGACGCTGCGAAGGGACTGCGCAGCTTCGATGCGATCGAGCAGGTGCGCGACAGCGCGCCGCTGGCTCTGAGCGGCGTGCTGGGAGGGGATTTCGCCGCGGCACTCGAGCAACGCAGCAGTGTCTACGGCGGCGTGCGCGCCGGGCCGCAGTGGCAGCGCGCCGTGCGCATCACCAACACGCTCAAGGCCGGCGAGGATTGCGTGGTGCGCGTTGCCGAACGGCGCAATTTCAACCCCGGCACGACGGTCATGATCAGCGACGGGCGCACGATCGAATTCGGGATCGTGCTCGCGCTGAAGGATGCGGACGGCATCAAGCTCTTCAATCCCGTGCGCATGGAATATCTCGGCTATCGCGCGACGATTGCGCCGCTCGCGCGCCGGCCGGTCAATGTCAATGTGGCGCCGGCGGCGGTGCTCGAGTCGCTGTTCCTGAATCTGCAGCTCAACAACCGCTCCAATCGCATCACGCGCGACGAAGCGGGTCAACTTGCGGCGCTGACGGTCGAATCGCGGCCGCTGCTCGGCCTCGAGGATTTCTTGCGCCGCGTCGTGCTGCCCGCGGCCGGGATCGAAGCCTTGCCCAAGGACGCGCCGGTCACGCCGGCAGTGCTGGCCAGCGCCACAGGCAACATCATCGATTCCGACGACGCGCTTGCGCTGTATGCCAATGCGCTCAACGCCAACGACGAGCGGCTCTCCTATTCGACGATGCCGCTCTCGTTCGTTTCGCGCGATGTCTACGCCATGCACGCGCGCGCCGCGGTCAACGCGCCTTCGGGTGTGCTGCGCTCGAGCGGCGTGCGCGAAGAAGTCGCGCTGATCATTCCGCAGGACGATTTGATGACACTGTGGGCGCGCCAGGAGGACTTCGAGGAAGCGATCCGCTTCAGCGCCGACGCGCCGCTGTGGGCGACGGGGCCGAACGCGACATCGCGCTTCGACGGTCTTTCCACTCCGCCGTCGCGTTTGTTCGCGCACTTCGGCACCTGGAAAGATCAGCCCTACGAACCCGGGCGCACTGTCGTCGCTGCCGACGAAGTGCCCAACCCGCAGCACGTTTTCGCTTCGCGCGAGGAGACGGCCTGGACCCAGTTGATGCCCTCGCGCGTGGAGGAGACCGCCTACTCCAACGGACGGATGCTGCACTTCGACAACGAGACTCGCGATCTCGAGGGCCGCTACTTGCCCGACGAACCGATCACGTATCTGCCCGATGACAAGAAAGTGCAGTGGTCGCCGGGCCCTGGCGGGCTGGCGCGCGGCTTGACGGCGTCGTTCTGGATCCGGCCGCGCGCGCTCGGCGATGGCACCTTCGTCGACTTCGGCGCGGGCGCGCTCGACACCGATCGTGTGTGGCTTGGGATCGAAGGCCCCGACCTGGTGCTGCGCGTGATCGACGGACCGGGCGATCATCCGGCGACGGTATTGAAGGAGGTCGGCGAAGCGCGCTTCGCGCTAGCGGCGGGCACGGGGCCTGGGCTTGCGCAGGACACCTGGAGCCACATCGAGATCGATGTGCGCGGCAATCGCCCGGACCAGATCTCGCTTTTGGTCGACGGCCGTGCGCTCGGCGTGCGCACGCCGGGATTGACGCGCCTGACTTCGACGTACGGCGTCGATGCGCTGGTCTTCACGGTCGAGAGTGGCGAGGGTTTTCCCGATCGCGGCGTCGCGCGCATCGGCAACGAGTTGGTCGAGTACAAGCGCCAGAGCCCGACGACTTTCGTCGCGCAACACGAAGTCTCCGGCATGGACGCCGGCTTCGGCGGAAGACTGGCGCGGAACACTTTCACACTGCCGCAGGCGAACCCGGTCGAGCCGGGGACCAATGACGGAAAGGGCGCCGTCAACGAGAATCATGCCACCGGCACGCCGGTCGAACTGTACGGCTACAGCCTGCCGCTCGCTGGAAACGTGCCCTTCGGCGAGGGCTCGTTGTTCGAAGACATCGGCCGATTCGCGGTCGGCTATGTCTCCGGGCTCGAATCCAACGGCAGCAACAATCCCGGCGAGCCGATCAGCATCCAGAATCTCGTCTTCCCGCTCGGACTGGGCATGGAGGGTTACACCAGCCAGATCACGGGCTTGAAATTGCTGCCGGCGGATCCCGCGCCGATGACCACGGCGACGATGATGGCCGCCTTCCAGAAGACCGGCGGCTACGCGCTGCTCATGCAGTTGGGTCCGTCCCAGGTGCAGGGCCAGCCGCAGGGCACAGCACTGGTGACGCTCAACAACTCGCCGATCTGGGGCACCGAAGTCGTCCACTACACGAGCTGGACCAACGATGTCCTGTATATCGATCGGCGCGCGGCGCTGCCCAGCGAGAACAACGACACGCGCCCGCATGCATTCATCCTCGACTGGCAAGTCAACATCGGCGGCGTCGACCCCGACACGGAGCTCGATCGCAAGATCTTCGTCATGCCGATCTCGATCAACGTCGGCGCGAGCGCGAATGCGTTCCTGGTTCCGCAAGTGCCCCAGGGCAACAACCTGGGCCGCTCGGAGTTCGCGCAGATCACCGAACCCGCCGCGGGCGAACTGACCGAGTGGGTGCGCTACGACCGCATCGAGCAAAACCAGCTCGTGCGTTCGGATCCCGTGGCGCTCGGACACTGCCGCGAGATCGTGATCGGCGCGCCGCGCGGCACCGGTCAGCCTCCGATCCCGCCTCCTCCGCCGCCGTTCGCTCCGCCAGGCACGAATGGGGGAGGAGCCAACTCATCGTTCGTTCCACCCGCAGCGCCGCCGGCGCAGAACACTCCCGGTTACGCGCCGGCGCAGTGGCTGCCCAACGTCGGGACCGATGAAGACACCTCGGCGCCAGTCTCGCGCAGCGCGCGCACGGCGCTGCAATTCCGCGGCGTGTTCGGCACGTATTCGCACGCGCACCAGAGGAACACGAAGGTCCACGCGGTCTGGCGCGTGGAAGGCGGCGACGTCAACAGCGGACAACCCGGCCATGGCGACGCGGCTTTCCTCGTCGATGCGCTGCCAAGCGATCCAGGCTGGCCGATCGAAGTGCAGCGCTCCTACCGGCCGCGCCAGTACGTGGAAACGGATTGGGTCGCAGGTGCGAATGCGATGACTCCCGTCGCAGGTGTTCCGGTCCCTGTCGTGGAGAGCGGCATCGGCAACCTGAACGACATTTTCGTCGCCGCCAATGCCGGCGTGCGCGCGCCGATCGCCGCGGGCACGTCGCTGCCCAACGTGAGTCCGATCGAGACAAGGCTGCGCGCGCGCCTGACGCTCTTCCCTTCAGGCGAGCGGCCGCGCGAAGCGACGCAGGTCGAGGTCGGCCGCGCGCTCAACGGTTCGGGAATGCCTTCGGCCGTGATCGACGAGATCGCCTTCGGCAATCCGCACTTCGGCGAGGGTACCCTGCACACCGAGGCGGCCCAGGCGGCGCAGATGACTGTGACCGCGCCGTTCGGCCCGGGCTCGCCGGGATTCAGGACCTATCCAAAGGCGATCCGCGTTGCGCGCGGTCTGCTCGGCGACACGCGCATCTTCCTGGACGACCTGCCCAAGGACGCGGGCCTGTTGCGCGTCGGCTCCGAGATCCTGTGCTACGACTCGATCGACTCGGTCAGTGGACTGGTCACGATCGCCGTCAGCGGCCGCGGACTGCTCGGAACGACGGAAGAGACACACGAGATCGGCGAAACGGCGACCTACCTCGAATCGCGCATTGTCACGACACTGGCGGGTTCGCTCAGCCCCGGTTCTGCGATCATTCAATTGGAGGACCCCACCGATTTTCCGAGCCAAGGCACGCTGCTGATCGGCGGCGAATTGATCCACTACACGCACCTCGCGGGCACGCAGCTCGAAATGCCGCGCGGATCTTCCAAGCCGGGCGCCATGGACGACAACGGCGGCGGCATTTTTCGCGGACGCTTCGGAACTGCGCCGTCGTCGCACTCCGCCGGCGAACCCGTGATCCTTTTCCCTTTCCGCTACTGGGATCGCTGGGCCGATCGCGCCGACGCGCCGGAGCTGGCCTACTTCGGTTTCTCGATCGATCAACCCAATGCCTTCTGGCGCGGCGTGTTTTTCCAGGCCGACGAACCGCCGGGCACGAAGATCGAAGTGCTGCAGCGCTCCAATCCGCTGACAGCCTGGGACGACGAACCCGCTGCGGATCCGAGCAAGAATCTGGCGCGCATCGAGCAGGGCCTGAAGGACGGTGTGGCGCGCGCGATCGGCATCCAGCGCGACGCGCTGGAGTGGCGCGTCTATGTGCGCTATGCGCCGAACGCGTTCGATTTCACGAACGGACTTTCGCACGGCTGGAAGCGCACGCCGCGCCTGACGCAGTTCGGTGTCGAATACCTCGGGCCCGGCCTGACGCTGCGGAGGGTCGACGAATGATCGCCGCCGGCATGCCCAAGCTTTGCCCGTCACGACGCGGCTTGACCGTCATCGAACTGGTCGTCGCCGTCGGCCTGCTCGCGCTCTTGATGGTTTCCGTATTCGCAGTGATGCGCGGTTTCATCGGCGTGTGGGACAAGAGCGAAACGCGCCGCGCGCGCGTCGAGGAATCCTCGGCGCTCGGCGAACTCTTGGCCAACGACCTGGTGCAGATGGACGGCGGCGCGCGCGGCGATCTCGTGGCCGAGTGGATCGCCTTCGACACCGATGGCGACGGCGCGAGCGATTCGGTGTGGCCCAGGCTGCGGCTCGTGCGGCATGCCTCGGAGGCTGAACTGGCACGCTTGCGCTTCCGTTCGAAGGATCCGAATCAGGGTCAGGGCTTGATCGAAGTCGCCTGGGCGGTCGTGCCCGCGTACAAGGGCAAGCAGGAACTCGACCGTCGCTCGGAGGGTCTGGTGTTGCGCGGCGAGCGCCTGGCCACGCCGCGCGACGACCCGAATGCGGCGCGCGTGCCGGGCAAGGAAGTTTCCTACTTCGACGAGCGCTTCTTTTCGGCCGGCGGCGAACCGACACCCGGCGCGCTGAGCGAAGTCAGCGGCGGCGTGTTGTGGTTGGGCCTCGAGTTTGCGACTCAGATGACCACGCTGAGCGCCGGCTGGCATGCGGGCGATCAGGTGAGCGATTCGTGTTTCTCCTGGGACGCTTGGCGCAAGAAACGGCCGAACACGTTGCTGCACATCTGGAACGAACCGGGCGCCGGAATGCCGAAGGCCAAGCAGCGCGCACTCTTGCCGCGGCGCGTGAAGCTCGAACTCGAATTCGAAAGGCCGAAGGAGGCGCAGAAGCGCACGCGGCTCGCGGAGTTCCTGGCGCTCGGCGCCAGCACGATGCTGGTCGACGACGAGAAGCGCTTGCCCACGATGTCGGGCGCGTTCGTCAAGATCGACGGCGAGTGGTTGAAGCTCAGCCAGCCTGGTGGTCGCAACGTCTCCGTGCAGCGCGGCATGCGCGGCACGCGCGCCGCCAATCACGAACGCGGCGCGCGCATCCACTTCGGAGAGACCTATCGGCGCGAAGTTCCCGTGCGGCTCTCGCAGGAGGATTGGGACCTGTGAAACTAACGCCGCGCAAGACAAGCCGCCGGGCCGGCTTCACGATCATCGAAGTGGTCATCGCCATGGGCCTTTTCCTGCTGGGCATGACCTGCGTGCTGGGACTCTTGTCGTTCGGCGCCGCCCTGACGCGCACCGCCGCGCTGCGCAACGACGGCGCCTCGGCGGTCGAAGCCGTGGTCGCCGACCTCGAGGAGCAGATGTTTCCGCTCGAAGTCGATGGCTCTAGTGTCAGGGTCGGCCCGCCGGTCGACATCCTCGATCGGCCGCTGCCTGGCAACGGCGATGTGACCTATTCGGCCAAGGCGACGGCGGATCCTGCACAGAAGGACTATCCTGGTGGCGCGCTCGAGTACCGCGTCGACGTCACCGTCAAGTGGAAGAGCGCCGGCGAGAGCAAACAGAAGAAGTTCACGACGCTGTGCGTGCGCGAGATACCGTTCTCGGAGCGCCTGCGGCGTCAGTTCGTGGAGAAAAAGTGATGGTTCAACTTCGATTCCTTCCCTGCGGGATCCTTTTCGCGCTGCTCAGTGCTTTCGCGACGCCGAGCCTGGCTCAGGATGGCGAGGCGGACGCCGCCGCTATCGGCGAAGTCATGTTGCTGAAGCTCGCCGATGGCGGCTCGCTGTGGGGCCGCATCTTTGGCCACGACTCCGAACGGCTCTCGTTCCAGCGCCTGGACAACGGCGGCGTCGTGCGCCTGCCTTGGAAGCAGCTCGAGCCGACCCAGTCCGGCGCGCTGCTCGAGGAGTTCGGCTATGTCGATCACTCCGGCGACGAACTGACCGTCGAAGCCGACCGCTTGCAGCTCGACGACGGCACCGAGATCATCGGCCGCATCGTCAGCCGCACCGAGCTCGAGATCTACGTCAAGACCGCCGACCGTTTGGTCCCGGTTCCCAAGCGGCGCATCAGCGGAGCGGTGACCAGCGTGGTCGTGCCCGCCCTCGACGTGTTCACGCGCGACGAGTTGTATCGCGCCGAGGCGGACAAGCTCGATCCCAGGAGCGCGCAAAGCGAGCTGGACCTGGCCAAGTACTGCGAGCGCATTTACGACTTCACGCGCGCGCTCGAACACTACAAGGCTGCACAGGAGATCGATCCCGGCTTCGACAAGGGATCGCTCAAGCCGACCATCCTGCGCGTGCAGGAAAAAGCCGCGAACCAGGCGCAGCTCGACTATCTCTATGAGGTCGACTCGATGCGCGCACGCGGGCAGTACGATGCCGCGCTGCGGGCCCTGGATGCTTTCCTGCAGAAGTGGCCGGACTCGACGCTGAAAAGCGAAGTCGATCGCAAGAAGAAGCAGGTCGAAAAATCGCGACTCGCGGCCTTGCGCGAGCTGGTCAGCAAGCAGTGGTACAAGTGGGCCGAGCGCCTGGCCGACAAGCAGGCGAAGACCGAAGGCGCGACGCTCGAGAGTTCACTGGCCTTCGTCTCCGAGAAAATGAAGGACGAGCTGCTCGCCGCCGTGACCGCGGACCTGCAGCGCGCGGTGGGGAAAAGCGTCAAGCCCGAGGAGATCAAGAAACTCTGGGAGGCGCGCCCGCGGCCGCGCTTCAGGCGCGCCTCGTACGGTCAAGGCACGTGGTTGCTCGGCGATGCCGCAGCGCTCAAGCAGTACGGCAAGGACCCGCCCAAGGCCGCGGATGCTCCGAAGACCGGTGCGGAAGCCGAGCGCGCCAAGATCGAGGACAAGATCAAGCGCTATCTCGCCAACCAACAGATCGTGGCGAAGAAAAAGGCCGAAGCGGGCCAGAAGGAAGGCGAGGAGAGCGATCAGGAGATCTTCTGGCGCACGTGGACATCCTATGCGCGTTCGCAGTGGCTGCTCGCCTACTACGCCGAGAATGGCGGAGACTTGAAGATCGTCAAGGAAGTGCTCTCCAATTGCGCTGAATGCGGCGGCACAGGGACGCGCGAAATGATCAACACCGGCAGCGCGCGCTCCAACCCGCAGGGCCAGCAGCCCGGGCAAGGCGCGAACAGCGCGGGCCTGGTCGTCATCGATTGCCCCGCTTGCCACCGTGTCGGCCGCGTTCGTCGCGTGACCTTCTGGTGAGCCGAGGATCCATGGGAACGAGTCGATCCCTTCCCCGCGCAAGGGTCGCGGCATGTGTCTTGTCCGCTGTCCTGCTCGCGTCTTGCGCGAGCACGACGCGCTCGAATCTCAGCGCAAAGGACGCCGGACTTTCCGACGCGTCGACTCGCGAAGCGCTGCGCGCCGAAAGCGGAGTCGAGGGCCAGAAGCCCCAAGCACCCGCAGTGCCGGGCGCCAAAGCCGCGCCTTCGGCTGCCGACCCGGACCTCGCGGTCGCGCTGGTTTCCGGCGAACCGATCGACGTGCGCTCGTTCCTCGCGCGCATCTGGTTGCGCTCGAGCGATGCCTCGCGCGAAGTCCTCGATCGCCTGGTCGTCGAGCGTCTGGCGCTGCTCGAGGCCGAGCGCGAAGAAATCGCGGTCTCGCAGAGCAAGGTCGACGAGCGTCTCGAAGCGGCGTGGAAGGCGTTGGGCGACAGCCTCGAGCGCCAGGGCCGCGGCGTCTCGATCGCCAAGCACCTGCAGACGGAACTGGGTGTCGACACCGAGTACTACCGCCGCCAATTGCGCCGCGATGCGATCGCTCAACTGGTCGCCGAGCGCGTCGTGCGCGCCTGGGCCTGCGGCCGCGAGCGCTGTGTCGTGCGCCTGGTCGAACTTGCCGACCAGAAGGCCATGGATGCATTCAACGTCGGTCTCGCCGCCGGCCGCGACTTCGATTCGCTCGCCTTGGAGTTGCATCGCTATCGCGAGAAGGAACCTGGCGGCGCGCTCATCACGGTGATTCGAAACGAAAACGCAGAACTGTCGCGGGTCGCTTTCAACACGCCCGTGGGCCAGGTCGCCGGGCCGCTCAAGGCCGATGACGGCAAGCAGTTGATGTTGCGCGTCGACAAACTCCTGCCGGCGCTCGCAGGCACCTGGAAGGACAACGCGGCCACGATCGAGAAGAGCCTCGAGGACTACCCCGTCAACGATCTCGAGTTCATGCAGTGGCGCAGCGAAATGGTCAAGAGCTACTCCGTCGACCTCGACCCCTTCTTCCACCTGATCGGCGTGTCGCGCTAGGAGCCTGGCTCCGCCCCAACCTGTTGCCGCCGTCGCTCGCACAGCGCCGTTGCCGATTCAGCTCGACGTGGCCGAGCCTTTCACAGCGCTGTTGGGTGGAAGCAACTGGGTAGGGCGGTGCCTGGCTCCGTACTGGCGGTGTGTACGGTGCCAGGCACCACTCCAATCTATTGCGTTGCCCCAACGGCGCTGTGAGCTCAACGCCGGCAATAGTTCGAGTACGGTGCCAGGCACCACTCCAAACTATTGCGTCGACCCAACGGCGCTGTGGAAGGTCCGGCCACGTCGAGCTGGACCGGCAACGGCGCTGTGAGCTCAACGGCGGCAATAGTTCGGAGTGGTGCCTGGCACCTCAGGCGATCAGTTCGCCCGCCGCCTCGCTCTTCAACCGCATCCACACGGCGCGGCCGATTCCCGCCAGCATGGTGACCAGTCCCAGGAGTACCAGCCAACGCCCCCAGCCCAGCGGGTTGTCAGCGACGTCCACCGGCGCGAGCACGCGCCGAATCAGGCTGCGCTTGGGTGTCGCTTTTTCCGCCGGCTGCGCCGTGGCCGGCTGGCTGAAGTGCGCGCCGCTCTCGTACATGGCCAGTGTGCGTTCGTGCAGTTCGTCGGAATTCAGGAGCACGGCCGCGCGGTTGCTGCTGACCAGCGCCGGAGTGCGCGAGCGAAGATCATTCGTGCCCTGCTCGAGACCGACGATCTCGAGCGGATTGCCGGGGTGCAGCGTGGCGCGATTGCGTGCGTTCAGCACGCTTTCGATCTCCGAGTTGGAAGCGCTCTTCTGCGACGGCTCTGACTCTTGTCCACGGGCGCTCGCGCCCGTGGCGAGTACGAGCGCAATCCCGCACAGGATCGCGCGCGCACTTCGCGAAGAGTCCCCGAAGCTCACGGGTGCACCACGTAACGGTTGGGATCCGTGTCGAGCGGCGCCCAGCGCAGCACTTCCGCCGATCCGATCTCGCGCGGCAGGAGCGGGGCCGCGAGGCTCGCGCTCGAGCCGAGCAAGCGGCTGTCGTAGTTCACGTCCATCGACGGCGTGCCGTAGATGATGTTCTCGTTGCGGCTGACCAACGCGCCGTTGATCTTCGCCGACGTGCCACCGAGCACGACCCAGCAGAACGAGTGGTTCGTGTAGAACACCGCGTCCATGTTGGCGGCGTAGAGCGAAGCGATGCTGCTGTAGCTTGGGACACCGCCGACGGGCATGTTGCCGCCCCAGTTGGCCGTGTTCAGCGGCACCGGGATCGTGACATTGGCCATCGTCGTCGCGCCGTCGTAGGTGCCGTCGCCATCGATGTCCTCGCCGGTACCAGGAATCGCGTCGCCGACGTTCTTGCCGGCGGGAATCAGTCCCAGCGCTTGATCCTCGGCCGAGTAGGTCTCGACCGTGAAGATGCCGTCGCCCTCGAGCACATCGTCGTCCGCCGTGCCCAGGATTCCGTCGCGACCGTTGCGTGTATTCGGGATGCCGTCGGCACCCGCATCTTCCGCGGACTGGTTCATCGGATCGGACATCCACCATTGCACGTAGTACTGCCAGGTCGAGTTGGTGTAGTCGCCGACGATCACATTTTCCTTGGCGAACAGACCCAGGAAGTCCTTGTTCCAGTTGGTCGAGAGCCAGGCCTCGCTCGCCGCCTGGGTGTTGCTCACCGGCCGTTTGGTGGTCGGCGGATTCTTGTAGGTCACCGAGTTCGGGCAGTAGACGTTGCCGCCGGAGTAGATCGCTCCCTGGCCTTGGACCACGCCGCTGATGACCACGTTCCCGCGCACGACGACCGGACCGTTGAGCACGATCGGGTTGGCGTTCGTGCCGACGAGGTAGAGGTTTTGCTTCTCGCCGGCCCCGTCGCCGACGACGGCATCCGCAACCTGCACGCCGGCGATGGTGATCGTGCTGTGCTTGGAGAGGGCCGCCGCTTCGTACCCCGAGAGGTTCGAGAGATTCGGCATCTTCACCGGGTCCTGGAAGTCGTGCTGGTTCTTCGCCAAGCCGCCATTTCCCTGCAGATTCTGGGCCGCGACGATGTCCCAACCGGAGAAGACACCGCCGTCTCCGCCGTCGTTCAAACCGTCCTTGTTGTCGTCCTTGTAGCCCGACAGCGTGGCC
>JAYUUV010000284.1:0-5080 GCA_043754695.1 Planctomycetota bacterium | reverse complement strand
TGAAACTCTCGCTCACCGGCCTGGCTGTCCTGTTGTCCGTCCCGGCTGCATTCGCGCAGGACAAGCACGCGTTCTCGGTCGACGACATGCTGGCCATGGATCGCATCTCCGATCCGCAGGTCTCGCCCGACGGCAAGTGGGTCGCTTACAACTTGCGCACGACCGACCTGGCGGCGAACAAGGGCCGCACAGATGTGTGGATTGCGGCGCTCGACGGCTCGTCCTCGAGGCAGCTGACTTCCAATCCCGCTTCCGATGGCAACGCGCGTTGGATGCCGGATGGAAAGAGCCTGGTGTTCCTATCGACGCGCTCGGGCTCGAGCCAGGTCTGGCGCATGCCGGTCGACGGCGGCGAGCCGGTGCAACTTTCCAAGTTCCCGCTCGATGTCGGCAATCTGGTCGTGTTTCAGGACGGCGAGCACCTGCTCGTGACCATGGAGGTCGATCCGAAGCTGAAGACGCTCGACGAGAACAAGAAAGCGGACGAAGCGCGCGCGGCGAACAAGTCGAGCGGCAAGCTCTACGAGCAATTGATGGTGCGCCACTGGGACAGCTGGGAGGACGGCAAGCGCTCGCACGTGTTCACCTGGAAAATCGGCACGGACGCGCCGATCGACCTGATGGCCGGCATGGACGCCGACTCGCCGATCCAACCCTTCGGCGGCACGGAGGACCTTTCGATCAGCGCCGATTCGAAGTGGGTGGTCTTCGCCTGCAAGGATGTCGGCCGCGAGGATGCCTGGTCGACGAACAACGACGTGTGGGCCGTGCCCGCGGACGGTTCGGCGGCGCCGAAGAATTTGAGCGCTGCGAACAAGGGCCAGGACGGCGCGCCGTCGTTTTCGCCCGACGGCAAACGGCTTGCCTGGTTGTCGATGGCGCGGCCCGGTTACGAAGCCGACAGCCAAGTCGTTCAATTGATGGAGTGGCCGGGTGGTTCGCCCCATCCGCTGACGCGCGGCTGGGATCGGTCCGCAAGCGAGATCGCCTGGTCGAAAGACGGCAGCACGATCTACACCAGCGCCGACGACCTCGGACAGAAATCGCTGTTCAGCATCATGGTCGCCGACGGCAAGGTCACACGGCTTATCGCGCAGGGCACGAACGCGTCGCCCGCCCGCGCCGGAGATCGATTGGTGTTCGCCCAGGACTCGCTCAAGTCGGCGGTCGAACTCTACTCGTGCAAGCTCGACGGTTCGGACGTGCGCCGCGTTACGCAGGTCAACGACAAGAAGCTCGCGCTCGCGGCGATGGGGGACTTCGAACAGTTCTCGTTCCCCGGTTGGAACGGCGAAACCGTATACGGATTCGTCGTGCAGCCGGCGAACTTCGACAAGTCGAAGAAGTACCCGGTCGCGTTCCTGATCCACGGCGGACCGCAGGGCAGTTTCGGCAACCACTTCCATTATCGTTGGAATCCACAGGCCTACGCGGGCGCGGGTTTCGCCGCGGTGTTCGTCGACTTCCACGGCTCGACCGGTTACGGCCAGTCGTTCACGGACGCGATCCGCGGCGACTGGGGCGGAAAACCCTACGAGGACTTGATGAAGGGCCTCGATTTCGCGCTCGGCAAATACACTTACCTCGACAAGGACAAAGTTGTCGCGCTCGGTGCCTCCTACGGCGGCTACATGATCAACTGGATCGCCGGCCAGACCGATCGCTTCAAGGCCTTGGTCTGCCACGACGGCAACCTCGACGAGCGCATGGCCTACTTCGACACGGAGGAACTGTGGTTCCCCGAGTGGGAGCACGGCGGCACTCCGTGGCAGGCCCGCGGAGGCTACGAGTTGCACAATCCGATCGACCATCTCGCCAAGTGGAAGACGCCGATGCTCGTGGTCCACGGCGGACTCGACTACCGCGTGGTCGACACCCAGGGTATCTCGACCTTCACGGCGTTGCAGCGCATGGGGATTCCCTCACAGTTCCTTTATTTCCCCGACGAGAACCACTGGGTGCTCAAGCCGGCGAATTCGAAGCAGTGGCACGCGACCGTGCTCGCCTGGATCCAACGCTGGACGAAGTGATTGCAGCGACCGGCCCGTGGCGGGATCCCGGGTTGGCTTCACGGGGCGCGCCTTTGCTTCGAAGGATGTGAGTTGACTGTTGCCGTCGGGGCGCGCGCGAGCGATCCTTGCGCTCCTCCCACGGAGCACAAACCATGAACAACTCAGTCCGCACTTTCACTCGCCTGGCCCTTGGCGGTTCGCTTGCCCTTGCCTTGTTCAGCTGCGGTGGAGGCGGCGGAGGCGGCGGAAGTTCCGGCGCGATCCTGTCGGGTTTGCTTTCCGTGCCCTCGAGCGGCGGTCCGATCCTCGAATCCGAAGTCAACGACACGATCGCTCAGGCGCAGCCGCTCGGCACGATCTTCGCCGGGCAGACGATTCTGGTGACCGGGAGCATCACGGATCCGAGCGACCTACTCGACATGTTCACTCTGGTCGCGCCGTCGCGCGTGAAGATTATCGCCACGCTGACGTTCGATGACACCGGCGGGACGCAGATCGACTGCGGCGTGGTCGATCCGTTCGCGGGCGATGTCGTCGAAGGTTTCCTTGGAACCACTTCGCCCGCGGCCGGGAGCTTTCACGCGCAGGGCACCTTCCTGCCGTTCGTCTCCTTCAGCGTCGGCTCGGGTGCCTACACCCTGTCGCTGAAGGCCGTGGCTCCCACCGATCCGATCGTGGAGCGCGAGCCCAATGACACGACGCTGACCGGTCAGTACCTCGGGACGATCAATGACACCCAGCAAGTGCGACTCTCGGGCAGTGCCGACGAGACCACGGATCCTGAGGACCATTTCTTGATCGCGGTACCGGCGGACATCGACCTTGCGGCGAGCCTCGCCTTCGCTGTCGGCGGTGGGACCAATGACTTCGACGTGATCTACAGCGACGTGACCGACTTGATCTCGCCGATCGAGCTCGCGCGCTTCGAATCGTCGACCAACAATCCGGAGACCGGCACCTTCCCGATCCCGGCCTTGACCTTGCTCGACGTCACCGTCTTCGCGTTCGCGGGTTCGGGCTCCTACACGCTGACGCTCAATGCGACGGCCGCCGACGATTTCGCGTCGGGCGCGCGGCCTTGGCGCATGGCGGCGAGCATGCATGACGTGCGCCGGCGCGGCGCGCTGCAGCCGAACTCGGCCTCCGGCAGCTCGCCCTATGAGTCGATGCCGGGCGAACTGCTCGTCATGCCGCGCGACGGTGCCGACATTACGCGCGAGCTCGCGCGGCGCGGTCTCACGATGGAACTGCGCACGCCGGGCGGAGTCATGAAGTGCGTCACGCCCGTGCCCGCGGGAATTTCCGAGCTGGTTGCACGTCGCCACACGCTGGCGCTGGTAGCGAGCTTGAGCTGCTGCGAAGCAGTCGCTTTCTGCGAGCCCAATTTCATCTGCCACGCCTACGGCGTCGCGCCGAACGACCCGTTCTTCAATCTGCAGTGGCACTACGCCCAGATCCAACTGCCCGCGGCGTGGAACATCACGCAGGGCGACAACAATGTGCGCATGGGCGTGATCGACACGGGCATCACCCAGCATCCCGATCTCGTCGCGCGAATCGGCGTGGGAGGTTTCGACTTCATCTCCAATGCAGCGAGCGCGGGCGACGGCAACGGTGTCGATGCGGACCCGACCGACGAGGGCGACGGACAAGGCGCGCAGCCTTCGAGTTTCCACGGTACCCACGTGGCCGGAACCATGGGCGCGACGACGAACAATGGAATCGGCGTGGCCGGGGTCACCTGGTTGGGTCAGATCATTCCCCTGCGCGTGCTCGGCATCGGCGGCGGAACGGTTTTCGACATTTCCAACGCGGTGCTCTACTCGGCGGGTCTTGCGAGCACCAATCCGGTGCCGCTCGCCCAACCGCTCGATGTGATCAACATGAGCCTGGGCGGCCCTGGATTTTCGCAATCCTTCCAGAACGCCTGCACGCAAGCGCACAACGCCGGCGTGACAATTTTTGCCGCGGCGGGCAACGAGAACTCGACCGTGCCTTCGTTCCCGGCGGCCTATGACAACGTGATCTCGGTCGCGGCGGTGGATTTCAACGCCAATCGCGCGCCGTACTCGAACCGCAACGCGACGGTCGACGTCGCGGCCCCCGGCGGCGACACATCCGCGGATCTCAATGGCGACGGCTTCGGCGATGGTGTGCTCTCGACGCGCGCCGACGACAGCGGCAATCCGACGGTGTTCACCTTCGAGTTCCTGCAGGGCACGTCGATGGCGAGTCCGCATGCGGCCGGCGTTGCCGCGCTGATGCTGGCGGCGAATCCGGCGCTGACTCCGGCAGAGATCGAGACGATCATGACCACGACGGCGACCGACCTGGGCACGCCGGGACGCGACGACTCCTTCGGGTTCGGATTGGTCAACGCCTTCCAGGCCGTGCTCGTCGCGAGTCAGGGGGCTCCGACCATTCCAGTGCTCGGACTCTCGACTCAGGCTCTCTCCTTCGCGCCGACTTCGACCACGGCCAACGTTTTGGTTTCGAACCAGGGCGGAGGAGTCCTGCACGTGAGCACGCCGATCGTGACGACGGACTCCGGCGGCAACTGGCTGACGGCGACGCGCGTGCCGATCGCGCCGCCGACGAACAGCGACACGAGCGCGATCACCGTCAGCGTCAGCCGCGGCGGGCTGGTCGATGGGCTCTACACGGGTTCGATCACGGTGCCCTGGGATGACCCCGCCGGTTCGCTGGTGATCCAGGTCTCCATGCAAGTGGACTCCACCGCGACTCCGGAAAACATTGACATCTTCGTGGTCGCGGTCGACGCCACCACGGGCGCCAGCGTGGTCCAGGACATCGTCAATCCGACCGGAAGTCTGGCCTACTCGATCGGCGGATTGCCCGCGGGAACCTACTTCATCGTCGCCGGTTCGGACGACGACAACGACAACTTCATCGGCGGTCCCGGAGACCGTTTCTTCGGAGCGTTCCCGACCCTCGATCAGCCCGTAGCCGTGACGGTCGCCAAGAACCAGGGCTTGCCCGCGCTGGACTTCGCCGTGCAGAGCAACTTCCAGGGCGCGACGGCACCGCCCTCGCATCGCAAGTTCCGG
>JAYUUV010000283.1:0-19320 GCA_043754695.1 Planctomycetota bacterium | reverse complement strand
TTTCGCGGTGACGATCGGCGGGCTTCAGGGGCACCTCGAGCTCAACGTGTTCAAGCCCGTGATCATTCACAACGTGCTCGAATCGATCCGGCTATTGGCCGACGCCTGCGACTCGTTTCGCGAGCGCTGCATCGACGGGCTCGAACTCAACGAGGCGCGCGTCGGCGAGCTGATGAACAAGTCGCTGATGCTGGTCACCGCGCTCAATCCGTCGATCGGCTACGACAATGCGGCCAAGGCGGCGAAAAAGGCCTATCACGACGGCACGACGCTCAAGGAAGCTGTGATCGCGCTCGGTTTGATGTCGCCCGCGGCCTTCGACAAGGCCATCCGCCCGGCGGAAATGGTCGCGCCGCGGGTCGGCCGCTCGCTGGCCGGGGGTTAGTGCTGGCGTTCGCGGCGCGACTCACTACACTTCTTCGCTCCCCAGACGCCCCAGACCGCCATGAAAATCAATACTCGTTCCAGCAGCGCCAAGCACGCCAAGAAGACCGGCTACCGCACCCGCCAGCGCACCAAGGGTGGTCGCAAGGTCAACAAGCGCCAGCGCGCCCGCCACGGCTCGTTCTAGCGATTCGCCGTTTCAGAGTGGATCGAGTCCGGCCGCGACGGCCGTGAGTTTCGTGGGCCATTCGCCGTCCTCGGGATCCAGCCGCGATGCCTCGCGCCAAGCGTTCAGCGCTTCGGAGCGCCTGCCCGCGCGCCAATAGGAGTCACCGAGCGCGCCCCAGAATTCGTCGTTGGCTCCGCTGGCGGTACGCGCTTCGAGCAGGGTCAGCAATTGCTCGGGCGCGTATTGCTGCAGTGAACTGGTCCAGCTGTCGGGATCACCCTGCTCGGCCTCGAGCGCGCTCGTCCACAGCTTCACCGCATATTCGGTCTTGCCCTGCTCCAGGTAGAGCATCGCGATCGAACCGTAGTCGTTCGCTTCCGGTATCACGCCGAGCGCGCGGCGGCTTTCGAGCAACGCCACGGCGTCCTCGGCGCGGCCGTGCTCGAGAACGATCTGCAGCAGATAAGCTGACCAATCGTTGTTGGGATCGCCGCTGGCGATGATTTCGCGCACGGCGCGCTCGGCGGCAGCGGGATCGACACGCGAGAGAAGTTGCAATGCCTCCACGTCGCGCGGGTTCGCCAACAGGAGCGCGTCGATGTGCGCGAGCGCTTCGGCCGTGCGCCCCGAATTGGCCAATAGTTGCGCGATCTCCAGCCGCAGGCTCGCATCGCCCGGCGGCGGCTGGCGGTTCAGGCGCGCCAGGAAATAGGGCAACGCGGCGTTGGCGTCGAGATTGGCGTACTGGTCCAAAACCCACTGGTCGTCAGGCGAGAGTGCCATGGCGCGCTCGATGATCTCCCGCGCGCGGTCGAGCTGGCCTGCCTGAGAGAAGGCGCCGGCGACCTGCACCAGCATGCTCACGTCCTGTGGGCGAAAGCGCGTCACGAGCTCCAAGGCTCCCTCGGCGTTCCCGTGGGCGAGCAGCGAACTGAACAGCAGTCCGACCAATTCGTCGTCGGAAATTTCTCCGCGCGCGTAGGCCGCATTGAGCGCCGCCAGCAATTCGCAAGTTCGCGCGTCCTCTGCCTGGCCGGCGATCGCGACTCGGCTGCGCGTGGAGGATTCTTCGCTGCCGCGATTGGCTGCGGGTTCGTGCAGACTTGGCACCGGCGGCGGCGTTGCGCCGGCCATGGGCGCGGGCGCCGGCGGTTCTGCGGCATCGACGGAATGGACCGGCCGATCGAGAACCTGGAACAACAGGCCGGAGCCGAGCGCGCCAAGCGCAACGCCCGCGATCAAGGTCAGGATTCTCGCACCGGTCTGGCTCATGATTCGTGCTGGCGACGGCCGTTCAGCTCGCAGGTCGCCGCAAAGGTTTGAAAGCCCGCGCCAGGGTCAGATCCTGGTCGCGATAGGATCCTCCGCCGCGGTCCTGCGCGTACATCTTGTCTGGAATTCCAGAGCTTCGGTAGTAGCGCAGCCGGAAGAAGACCTGGCCGTCCTCGACCAGGAACGGCACGTCGTGCGCGCGCACCTCGAGCACCGCGGCGGTGCCGCGCCGGCCCGTCGCGCCGGGCGCCTGCCAGCCGAAGCCGTTGTCGAAGAACCCGGCGTAGTTGTTGCGCATCTCGCCGATGCCCAGATCGACCGGCAACATCTCGGCGGCCAGGTGCGGCGGGATCACGACGCGCTCGCGGCTGGCAAAAATGTAGAAGCCCCCCGGCGAGAGAACCAGTCGGCCGCGCGGCGCGTGGACCGCGTCAAAGAAGTCCGCGACTTCGTGTTCGCCCTCGCCGGCAAAACGCAGCGGCCCCGTGTCCGCGCGCGCCTGCCAGCCGCACGGATCGCGGTCGGCGAGACCGAGGTGCAATTCGAGGCTGCCGTCGTCGCCAAAGCGCACGTCGTCTTCCGCCAACGCTTCGTCGCCGCGGAAACACAGCGCTTCGCGGCGATACTCGGCGATCAGTTCCGCGCGCGTGAGCGCGGGCTCGCCGCGCGAAATTCGCAGCTGGCACAGACGGTCGCCGCGCGCGAGTCGGATCGGGAACGAAAGCGGCGCGATCTCCAGCCAGAGTCGGCCGCGATAGCCGTTGGGCGTCTCGTTGAAGCGCGCGTGTCCCGTGGCCAGCACGCGCGTGAACACATCGCAGCGGCCGGTCGAACTGCGCGGGTTGAACGTGGCGCGCAGCTCGGGCGCGAGCTCGAGGTGTTCCTCGAGCGGCACGAGGTAGACCTGTCCGCGTTCGAGCAGCGCACCGCTGCCTTCCAGCGAGAGGCGCGAGGTCTCGAGATCCGCGAGGCGCTCCTCGATGGAAGTCACTCCTGGAAGGAAACCGGCGCGGATTCCGTGCGCGGCCTTGCCCAGCCGCAGGTCGAGGCTCGCGGCCTGCTGTTGCACGTCGGCGATGGGAGGCGAGTCGGCTCCCAGCAGGATCTGCGAGCCGCGCAGGGCCTTCAATTCGCGATCGATCAACAGCTCGCCGCGACGCAGCGGTGTGCCCTGCTCGCCCTGGGCGCGCAGTGAGAGCGCAAGCGGGTCGTGGGGCGATCGAGCGTGGGGCATGGAGGTTCTTGAACCGGGACGGACAGGCGGACTTGCTTCAGGATGGCGCGCTCGTGCGACGCGCGCCAGGACGAGGATCCGCCCTGGAGCCGCGAACGCGGGCTTCTTCGACCCGGACGGCCGCGGTAAACTTGTCGCCCCTCACGGAGCCCCGCACCCGTCCCCCCCCCGTTCGCGTACGAAGGCTTCGAACGGGCGTGAGGCACCTTGGTTTCAACCCCGCCCGAGCACCCATGAAGATCCACGAGTTCCAGGCCAAGACACTGTTGAAGCGCTTTGGCGTGGCTGTCCCCGAGGGCCGCGAGTGCACGAGCGTGGCACAGGCGGATCAAGCCTACTCCGCCCTCGGCTGCGCGGTCGCCGTGGTCAAGGCCCAGATCCACGCCGGCGGCCGCGGCAAAGGCGGCGGGGTCAAAGTCTGCAAGAACGCCGCGGAAGTCCACGAGGCGGCGGCGAAGATCCTGGGCATGCGCCTGGTCACCCATCAGACCGGCCCCGAGGGGCAACTGGTGCAGCGCATCTGGGTCGAAAAGGGCAGCGCGATCGAAAAGGAGTACTACATCGGCATCGCCATCGACCGCGAGTCTCAGCTGCCGGTGATGATGGCTTCTTCCGAAGGCGGGATGGAGATCGAGCACGTCGCCGCCACGCATCCCGAGAAGATCCTCAAGGCGGGTTTCGAACCCAAGCGTGGCCTCTCGTCCGCAGATGCGGAACGTCTGGCGCGCGGCATCGGCATTCCGAGCGCGCTTTTGCCCAAGGCCGTGGCGTTCATGGCGGCGCTGGCCAAGGCTTTCGTCGAACTGGATTGTTCGATCGCCGAGATCAATCCGCTGGTGACGACCAAGGGCGGCGAAGTGCTCGCCCTCGATGCGAAGATCAACTTCGACGACAACGCGCTGTTCCGCCACGAGGATTTGCTGGCACTGCGCGACCTGTCCGAAGAGCAACCGCTCGAGATCGAGGCTTCGAAGGCCGGGCTCAACTACATCAAGCTCGACGGCACGATCGGCTGCATGGTCAACGGCGCGGGACTCGCGATGTCGACCATGGACGTGATCAAGCTCTACGGCGGCGAACCGGCGAACTTCCTCGACGTCGGCGGTGGTGCGACGAAGGAGCAGGTCACGGCGGCGTTCAAGATCCTGCTCGCCGATCCCAAGACGCAGGCTGTCCTGATCAACATCTTCGGCGGGATCATGAAGTGCGACGTGATCGCGGCCGGCGTCGTCGCGGCGGCGCGCGAAGTCAAACTCGACCGCCCGCTGGTCGTGCGCCTCGAGGGCACGAACGTCGAGTTGGGCCGCAAGGTATTGGCCGAATCCGGACTGCCGATCATCGGCGCCACGGATCTGGACGACGCCGCGAAAAAAGCGGTGGCGGCGGTGAAGGCGTTGGCGGTCAGTGCGCGAAAGGCTTGAGCGAAATTCTCCAATGAGTATCTACGTCGACAAACGCACGCGTCTGATCTGCCAGGGATTCACCGGCAAACACGGCACGTTCCACAGCGAACAATCGATCGCCTACGGCACGAATTTGGTCGGCGGCGTCACGCCGAAGAAGGGCGGGACAAGGCACCTCGATCGGCCGGTCTTCGACACGGTGGCGCAGGCCAAGGCCGCCACGCAGTGCAACGCGACGATGATCTACGTGCCGCCGCCGTTCGCGGCCGCGGCGATCCTCGAAGCGCTCGAAGCCGAGATCGAAATGATCGTCTGTATCACCGAGGGCATCCCGGTGCTCGACATGGTCAACGTGCGCGCGGCGATGCGCGGCTCGCGCTCGCGCCTGGTCGGTCCCAACTGCCCCGGCGTGATCACGCCCGGTGAGTGCAAGATCGGCATCATGCCCGGCTACATCCACAAGCCCGGCCGCATCGGCGTGGTGTCGCGCTCGGGCACGCTGACCTACGAAGCGGTCTGGCAACTCACTTCGCGCGGCATCGGCCAGTCGACGTGCATCGGCATCGGCGGCGATCCGATCAACGGGACCAATTTCATCGACGTGCTTTCGGCCTTCAACAAGGACCCGAACACCGACGCGGTGATCATGATCGGCGAGATCGGCGGCAACGCCGAGGAACAGGCCGCCGACTACATCCAGGCCAACGTGAAGAAGCCGGTGGTCGCGTTCATTGCCGGCGCTTCCGCACCCGAGGGTCGGCGCATGGGCCATGCCGGAGCGATCATTTCCGGCGGAAAAGGCACGGCGAAGGACAAGGTCGCGGCCCTCGAACGCGCCGGCGCGCTTGTCTCGGCGAGCCCGGCTCGCTTGGGTGAAATGATGGAAAAGCGCCTGCGCGAAGTCGGACTGCTGCAGCCGGCGACGGCCTCGGCCAAGTGAGTTCCTCGGGCCGGCGTCCGTGGCGCGAACAGCGCACCGACGACGGCTCGTGGACCTTGCTGCACCCTGAACACGGCGAGGGCTGCCACAGTCTCGCGGGTGCCTGGACGCAGGCGCGCGAACGCTACGCCAGTCTGCTCGCGGAGTTGCCCGAGGCCATCGTCGCCACAGGGCGCGTGCGTTTGCTCGACATCGGCACGGGGCTTGGCATGAACCTCGCCGCGGCTCTCGAGGCCTGCGAGGCGCGCGGTCTCGAACTCGACGCCACCAGTCTCGAGATCGATGCCACGGTCCTGCGCGCCGCGCTGGAACTTTTTCGCCGCGAGCCCCTGAGTTCGCCGGCTCACCGCCGCGTGCTCGAAACGCTCGAAGTCTTGCTCGCGGCGGGGGAGGCGGGCCAGTCGCAGACTTCTATCGCGATAGCGGGCGGCGGCGCGCATCGCTTGGAGTTCGTGCTCGGCGACGCGCGCACGACGCTAGGCGAGCTCGATCCCAAGCAGCGCTTCGACGCCGTGTTCCTCGACCCGTTCTCGCCGCGCGTGGACCCGCCTTTGTGGGATGAAGTGTTTTTGTCCGAGCTGGCGCGTCGCATGGACTGCGGTGCACGACTATCGACGTACACGGTGGCGTTCAAAGTGCGTATGGCCCTGGCTCGCGCCGGTCTGGCGGTCGGATCCGGCCCGCGCGTGGGACGCAAGGCCGCGGGCACCGTCGCGGCCCGCGACGGCGCGGTCCCGCCCCTTGACGAGCGCACGCGCCACAGACTCGATCGCGCGCTGGCGGTCAAGCCCGCGAGCGACGCCCCGCCAGCGTCAGACAGCAAAAAATGACGCCTTTCGAGCCTTGCGGGGCTCCAGGGCCTACAATCTTCGGCAACTGTCCGCGGGTCTACAGGTTCGATCCGTAGAGGCCCGTTCAAGGATTGCCTACCGCATGTTCACATTCGCAGCTCTCGGCGCCACCGAGTACATCGTCATCCTGGTCATCGTCGTCCTGCTCTTTGGAGGACGGAAGCTGCCCGAGCTTGCCCGCTCGCTCGGATCTTCCGTGACCGAGTTCAAGAAGGGCATGAAGAGCGACGACGAGAAGACCAAGCAGCCGTGAGAGCCACGGCGGCCCTGGCCTTACCGGCAGAGCGCGCCAAGGCTCTCTCGAGTGGCACTTCGATCTCGTCCAGTGCCCGCGGAGCGCCCGTGAACATGGCTTCGAATTCGCCCGCGGACTTTCTGCGCTGGAAGTCGAGCACCAGCGCGGTGATTTTCTGCGGCGGCAAGAGTTCGCGCATGGGCGTCGACAAGGCGCTGCTCACCGATGCGCAGGGACGTTCGATGCTCGAGCGCGCGCACCTGTGCCTGGCGCCGCTGGCCGCCGAAGTCCTGCTGGCCTGCGGGCCTGCAGCGCGTTATGGCGAGCTGGGGCTCTCGCTGGTCCTCGATCGGCGGTTGGACGGTGGCCCCCTAGGCGCCTTGGAGGCGAGTCTGGAGCGCAGCAACTCGCGCTGGCTCGCCGTGCTCGCCTGCGACATGCCCAACGCCACGACCGCCACGCTCGTCCAGCTGCTCGAACGGGCGCAAGCAGAAGACCTTGACGTCTGTTCCCTCGCGACGCAGGCCGGCCTCGAACCTTTGTGCGCGGTCTACTCGCGCGCCTGCCTGGAAGCCGTGCGCGCCGCGCTCGACTGCGGCGAAAGGCGTATGGTGTCCTTCCACGCATTCGCTTCGAATGGCCGCGCATTGCGCATCGCACGGGTCAATGCCGGCGAACCCGACGTGGCCCACAACCTGAACACGCCCAAGGACTGGGACGACTTCCAGAGCAGCGCGCGATGAACCCGCAAGCCGCACTCGCCGCGCTGATGAAACCCGTGCAGCCGGGCTTGGCGCGCATGCGCGAAGTGCTCTCCACCCAGGTTGCGGACGCGTCGCCCGCCGTGCGCGACATGACCGATCACGTCGGCCGCTTCCAGGGCAAGCAACTGCGCGGTTCGCTGGTGCTCCTGGTCGGCGAAGCCACCGGCAATTCGACCGACGAGCACGCCACGATCGCGGCGATCGTCGAGATGATCCATCTCGCGACCCTGGTCCACGACGACATTCTCGACGGCGCGAAAGTGCGCCGCAAGGTCGCCTGTGTCAACGAGCGTTGGGACAATCAGGTCGCGGTCTTGCTCGGCGATTTTCTCTACGCGCGCGCCTTCGCGCTCTCGACCGATCTTTCTTCGCGGCTGTGCTCGCGTCTGCTGTCGGAGACCACGCGGCGCATCTGCGTGGGCGAGATCGAGCAAGCCGCGCGCCGCTACGATTTCGAACTCGCCCAGGAGCGCTATGAAGCGATCGCCGGCGCGAAGACCGCGACCCTGTACGCCGCCGCATGCGAGCTTGGGGCCCGTTATCCCGCCGGCAACGAAGAACTCGGGGCGACGATGCGCGCCTTCGGCTGGGAACTGGGGCTTTCGTTTCAGATCATCGACGATTGTCTGGACCTGACCGCGGACGAGGCCGAGCTCGGCAAGAGCGCGGGCACCGACGTCGCGGATGGCAAGGTGACCTTGCCCGTGCTGTTCGCCTATCGCAATGCCGATGAGGCTCTGCGCGCGCGCATCCGCGACATCTACACGCGGCCGGGGCTCGAGGCGCGCGCGGCGCGACTGCGCGAAGAGTGCGACCTGAAACCCGGCCTCGACTATGCACAGACGCGCGCCGAACAACTGATCGAATCGGCTCGCCGGCGGCTCTTGCGACTGCCCGAGGGGCCGTCGCGCACGTCGCTCGAGACCCTGACCGGATTCGTGCTCGCGCGCCGCTCCTGAATCCAATCGATTGAAAATGCGCCGCACGAGCGGCCTGAATACCTAGATGCAGGAACAAGTGAGCGAGACAGCAACCAAGAAGCCCTTCAAGTGGGGCTTCGCGAGTTCAGCGGGTGTCATCCTGCTGCTGCTGGTGATCGGCGATATCGCGGGCAATCTCCTTTCGCGCTGGCCGCCGGTACGCGGACTTTTCCGCGCCATCGGCGCCTTTTCCGGCCACGGCAGATTCGAGGGCGGCGTGCTCGACGCGATGGTCGCGCGCGACTGGTTGTTCGGCGCGTTCCTGATCGCCGCGGCGGCGGTGGCTTGGTTCAACCGCGTTCCCATTCTGCGATTTTTTCGCGCGATGCAGACTGGTGTGATGCTGATCGCCCTGACCACGCTGGCGATCCTGACCGGCGTGCTCGTTCCGCAGATCGAGAACTTCGAGGATCCCGAGCAGCGCGTCACTGCGGCCAATCGCGCCGATGAACTCAACAAGTTCCAGTGGGCGGAAGGCTACTTCTTCTATCACCTGACGCACCTGTACGGCATCGGCATGCCCAAGGCGGAAGTGCCGCCCGCGGCGCTCGAGGGACTCGAACGCTTTGGTCGCATTTACGGCGCCGAGGAGAAGAAGAACCGCGCCGTCATGATGAACGCGGCCGTCACCGGTCAGGCCAAGACCGGCGAGATCGAGGATTTCGTCCGCGCGCACCAGCAGACGCTCGACAAGGCTTTTGGCCTCTGTACCAAGCTCGACCTCAACCGAACCTACAAGTCTTCGTGGTTCGCGACGCTGATCTGGCTGCTCGGCCTGGGTGTGTTGTGCAACACGTTCAAGTATCCCTGGCGCGCGTTGCTCACCTTCGAGAAGGCCGGTTTCCTGGTCACGCACGCCGGCATCTTGACGCTCTTGACCGGCGGCATGATCTCGAACCTGTTCACCGACCGCGGCATTCTCGAGCTGCGCTTGGGTGAACCGCCGGAAGACACGTACTACCGGCACTACCAGATGAACAAGCGCATGCGCATGCCGTTCAGCGTCAAGCTGGATCGCTTCGCGCGCAAGGAATGGAAGGCGCTCGACGTCTTTTTCCTGCAGGAGAATTTCAAGTCGCGTCCGCCGCGCTACACGGTCTGGCCCGGACGGCGCATCCCGCTCGATTGGAAGCCCGACGCGTCCGGCGTGCAGCAGCCCCAACTCGAATTGGTCGTGCGCGAGGTTCACGACCATGCCAAGGCCGACGATCCCGAAATCTGGGAGGGCGAGGCCAACGACGGCGGACCGAACATGGCCGCGGCGCAGTTCGACGCTCCGTTCACGGACGAGCACGACATGCACGCCCATGCGCCCAAGCCGGCCACCCCTGAGCGCCGCTCGCTGATGATGATTCCAGAGTTCCCCGAGAAGAAACTCTGGCTGGATCCGGCGGGAAAATTCCGCCTGCTCGCGGCCCACGGCGGCGAGCCCAGGGCCGCCTTCCCGGCCGAGGGCGACGACACGTTCGCGACGCTGGATGTCGACGTGATGAGCAGCGGGCAGGAAGCGCCGGTCCCGCACCGCATCCGCATGGGCGAGCGCCTCGAAATCGCAGGTGGATATCAACTGGTCGTGCGCTCCGCGACACGCGATTTCAAACCCGGCCGCGACACGACCGAGCGCGGTCCCGCCGACCCGCTGCCGCTGTCCGAACAGGCCGACGGCTTCAGGGCGGTGTGGATCGATGTCGTTCCGCCGGGCGGAAAGGAACCCGAGCGACGCCTATTGAGCGAAGTCCTCGATCCCGTCGAGTTCGGGCTGCAGGACGGGTTCAAGTACAAAGAAGTTGTCGTGCGCTTGCGCTGGGACCGCTGGACCGAAGCCGGCGCGCCGCGCTTCGTGTTCAGCTGGGACGCATCGGGCAAGGCTCGGCTCGTCGCTCAGGATGGGACCGAAGCAGCGGTTGCCATCGGAAAGGAACTCGACCTGCCCGGCGAAACGTCGGTCATGTTGAAGGCGCTGTTCGAGCGCCTGCGCGCCAAAATGACGCTCGAGTTCACGCAGGGCAAAATCGAAGCCGACGGCTTCGAGCCCGCTTTCTACGAGCGCGACGCGCGTGGGATCGAACTGGACGTGATCCACAATCCGCGCACACCCGACGAAAGGGTCGAATCGATCCGCATGGCGACGATTCCGGACACCCAGGCCGACCAATGGGTCTCGAACGATGGCCGTGTGGGCATCCAATTCGTCGAGAACGACGAGGGTTTCCCTTTCGACTGGCGCAGCGTGCTGTCGATCGTCGAAAAGGACGCCAAGGGAATGCCCAGAACCGTGGACTGCGGAACCGAGAAGCAGCGCGAGATCCGCGTGAACGACTACTTCACCTACAAGGGTTATCGCTTCTTCCAGACCAACGCCAACCCGAAGGATCCGACGTATTCCGGGATCGGCGTCGTCTATGACCCTGGAATCGAAGTCGTTCTGCTGGGGATGTACACGATCATCGCCGGCACCGTGCTAGCCTTCACCGTCCGACCGATCGTGCGCTCGCGCCGCCGCGCAGGAGTAACAGCATGAATCCGATGCTCTGGAATTCGTTCGACTGGCTGCAAGTTGCCGACGGCCTGTGCTTGGCCGGTGCCTTGATGTGCGCGATCTCGCTGTTCGCGCACTGGCGCGCGAGCCACAAAGCCATCGAGAGCCACGCCTGGTCGCTGCTCTCCACGCTTTTCCTGGCGCTGACCTGCGGGGCCATGGCGTTCTCGGTCGGCACACGCTGGGTCGAGGTCAACCACTTCCCGAGCCAGAACATGAACGAGGTGCTGGTGATGTTCACCACCGCGCTCGTGCTCTCGATGCTGGTGCTGCACTTCGCGCTCGGACTGCACCGGCGCGGAGCCGGCTGGGCGATCCTCGACGACGCGCTGATGCTGCTCGTGTTCGTGGGCACGTATTTCGCGCACGAATACATCCGCACCTTGAACACCGCCCAGCGCGACCTGCCGCCCGCGCTGCAGTCGTATTGGTTCCCGCCGCACCTCTCCTGCCTGATCTTCAGCTACGCGACGCTCGGCATTGCCGGCCTGATCTCGATCGTCTACTTCGCGATGCGCTTCTGGAGCGGCGTGTGGGTCGGCGGCTGGTCGACACGTTCGCAGCTCTTGATCCTGGCCGGGATGGTCTTGGTGCCCTTTGCGCAGGTGGTCACGATTCCGGTGCTGCTCTTCGTCGGCCTCATTTTCCTTGGTCTGCGCGCCGCGGGCCGGTTGCCCAAGCGCGAGACCCTGGCGGGTTTCGAGCGTTCGCTCGACGATGTCAGCTTCCGGGCCTTCGCGGTCGGCATTCCCTTCCTGACCGCCGGTCTGTGGATGGGGGCGTTCTGGGCCCAAGAGGCCTGGGCCAACTATTGGGGTTGGGACTCGAAGGAAAACTCGGCCTTGATCACTTGGCTGATCTACGTGGTCTATGTGCACCTGCGCATGCTCGGCGGTTATCGCGGCGAGAAGGCCATGGCCGTGCTTGCCGGCGGCGCGCTCAGCGTGTTCATCACCTTCCAGGCCTTCGGCTATCTGCCCGACAGTCAGAAGAGTCTGCACAAGTACACCGACGACGGCGTGGTTCCGCGCGAAGGCATGAGCGGCGGGGCCGAGGGCGATTCGGCGAGCGCGCCAGCAACGGCGCCGGCGCCGAACACGGCTCGATGAGCGGACCCTCCGCGCGCATCATCGACGGCAAAGCGACTGCCGCGCTGGTGCGTGCCGGCGTGCGTGAACAGGCCGAGTTCTTGGCCTCGCGCGGCGCCCGTCCGGGACTTGCGGTGGTGCTCGTCGGCGAAGATCCGGCGAGCCAGGTCTACGTTCGCAACAAGGATCGCGCCGCGCAGGAAGCGGGCTTCGAAGTGCGTACGCTGCGTCTGCCGGCGAGTACGACGCAGATTGAACTCGAGCGCGTCGTGCGTGAACTCAACGCCGATCGCGGCGTGCACGGAATCCTGGTCCAATTGCCCCTGCCCAAGGGCCTCGATGCGCAGCGCATCGTGCGCGCCCTCGATCCGGCGAAGGACGTCGATGGATTGCATCCCGAGAACGTCGCCGCGCTGGTCCTGGGAGCACCCGGACTTTTTCCGTGCACGCCGGCGGGCTGCATCGAGTTGTGCGATCGCTACGACGTCGCGCTTGAGGGCCGCCGCGTTGCGGTCATCGGGCGCTCGATGCTGGTCGGAAAACCAGTCGCATTGATGTGCCTCGCGCGCAACGCGACCGTGACCATGGCGCATTCGCGCACGCGCGATCTGGCAAGTGTGGTGCGCGAAGCTGAGCTCGTGATCGCGGCGGTCGGCATTCCTGGATTGGTCCATGGCGACTGGATCCGGCCGGGTGCGGTCGTGCTCGACGTAGGCATGAATCGGCTTCCCGATGGAAAGCTGGTGGGGGACGTCGCTTTCGACGAGGCCGTGCAGCGCGCCGGAGCGATCACTCCGGTTCCGGGCGGTGTCGGGCCGATGACGATCGCGATGTTGCTCAAGAACACGGCGCGCGCCTGCGCGAACCAGTCCGGGATTGCGCTCAACGCCTCATGAGTCAGGTCGCCTACGACCAGGATGACGGCGGCCCGCGGAGTTTCGACTCGGGCACGTCGGCGCATTCGAGTGTGACCAAGAAGTTGCTGTGGGCGAACGGTATCGCGTTTGCGATCAGCTTCCTGCTGGTCAGGTTCGCGTCGTCGATCGGCACTCCGCTGTGGGATTGGCTGCGACTGGATCCGGGCAGGTGGTTCAGCGGAATCCCGGCGCTCTGGCAGTTGTGGACCTATGGCTTTTTGCACGACCTTGGCGATCCGTTCCACATCCTGTTCAACATGCTGGCGCTGTACTTCTTCGGCACGATGCTCGAAGCCGAAGTCGGTTCCAGGCGCTTTGCGTGGCAGTACTTCGCCGCGCTCGCGGTCGGCGCGATCGTGCACCTTGCGTTCTCGCCGGCCATGGAATATCCGACAGTCGTCGGGGCTTCGGGCGCGGTCTTCTACTGCGTGATCGCCTGCGCAGTGTTGCGTCCCAACGCGCCGGTCCTGTTCTTTTTCGTCACCCTGCCGCTCAAGGTCATGGCGCTGATCATGGTGGGGCTCAACGCCTTCATCCTCCTGAAGCCGGGCGGCGATCGTACGGCCGCGGACGTCCACCTGGCGGGGATGGCCTTCGGATTTCTCGCCGCGCGCAAGGGCTGGATTTACTTCGATCCGAAGGCCTGGTGGAGCGCCCGGCGCGTTCAGCGCGTGCAAGAGGTCCAGGCTTCTGATGAGCAGCGACTCGATCAGTTGCTCGAGCGTATCCATCGCGACGGCATCCACACGCTCAGCCAGCGCGACAAGGACTTTCTCGGCCGCATGTCCAAGCGCGGTTAGTGACCGCACGGTCCGAATGGGCCCCATGGCGTATGTGGCTCCCCCAGTAGCCCCCGGCTAGACTGTGAGCGCGACTGCGCGGGGCGAAAGCCTAGAGTTTTCCCTGCGTCTGCCAGCTGCATCGGCGCCCCGCGGGGCCCAGGAAGTACCCATGAAGATCCTCCCTCTCTCGTTCGTCGCGATCGCCTGCATGGCCGTGAGTCCGCTCGCGAGTCCGCAGGGGCAAACGCAACAACCGCCGGCCGGAAAACCGCCGCCGCCCAAGGACCGCGCCGCGGAATTCAGCGCGAAGTTCAAGCTGGCCGTCGATGTGAACGCCAAGGACGAGATCGCCAAGCTGCTGCGCGCTTACACCGACGAAGCGATCACCTACATCGTCGATCATTGCGAGATCCTCACCCAGGGCGGCGGCGAGCAGATCGAGAAGGACCTGGCCGCGCTGCGCGAAGGTTGGAAGCTCGCCTTCAAGTCCTCCTTCGTCGATCACATGTACAACTTCTACTCGCTGCTCGATCCGCGCAACGTGAAGGAGCTGGAGAAGATCACGCGCGCATTCGACGCGACCTGGCGCTTGTGGGACGGCAATAAGATCAAGAAGGATCCCGCGCTGTACGAACAACTGGTCGTGGACTTCGAGAGCGCGGGCAAGGCCTTCGCGGAGATCGGCAACCAGTTTCAGGCCGCGCGTGCATTCGCGCTGGCGGCCAAGTGCTCCGACACCGAGGATCGCGGCGCTTCCGCCGATCTCAATCGGGCCGCCGACGACTTCGGCGCCGCCACGCGCGCCATCGACGCCTTCGAGATGAAAGACACCTGGGCCTTGTCGGTGAAGCAGCGCTTCGAATCGTTGACCAAGGAAGGTCGCGGCACGGCCGGCGGGACCGTGCCCGGCAGCGCTCCCGCGGTGCCCACGACGCAACCTGTCAGGGGGGCAGCGCCAATTTTCGCGCCGCTGCACTTCGAAGCTGTTCCGGATCTCGAGACCTACTCGCGTCCGAGCTACTTCCTGGACGACGTGCACATCCTGTGGCCGCAGGTCTACATGAAGGAGAAGGGCACTTCGGGCGCGTTCCAGGCGCTCGACTCGAAGAAAGTGAAGATGCTGCGCACCGGCGCCTCGGCGGTCTCGCTCGATCTCGACGGCGACGGCAAGGGCGACATGCCGGTGCCCTCCAGCGGCAACAAGGCACTGCTGCAGTTCTCGTTCGGCGAGGGCGCGGAGAAACGCGACTGGGCCGTGGTCACGGAAGTCGGTACCGACAAGGAGTCCTACCAGGGCCTGCAGGTCAACTACGGGGCGAGTGATCAGCAGTTCCAGATCTACGTCATGAACGCGGCGAGCATGGTCGGGACGCTGGGCGGTGTGCCCGTGCGCGTGTTCGACGACAACATGGACGGCATCTACGGCTCGCCGCCGAAGCAATGGGGTTACCCCGGTTTGGTCGACGGCAGCACGCAGAGCGACATCGATTCGATGCTGGTCGGCACCGAAAAACACGCCCGGCCCTGGAGCGAGTTCGGCGAGGTCGGCGGCATCTGGTATCAGTTCGAGCCGCAGAAGGCGGGCACGGAAATGAAGGCGCAGCCCTCCACGCTCGAGACCGGAAAGTTGAAACTCGAGTGCAAGGGCGAGCTGCCCGAATATGTGATCGTGCAGGGCGAGGGCAGCTTCGAGAAGACCTACATCGATCTCTTGCAGAACGGTGGCGCGGAAGTCAGCGTGCCGGTCGGCAAGTACAAACTTTTCTTCGGCCTGATTCGCAAGGGCAAGAAACAGCAGGTGATGAAGTCGCTGATCCTGCCCGGGCGGCGCACGCCCGCTTGGATCGCCGAAGCAGGCAAGACGACCGTGGTTCCTTTCGGAGCGCCCTATAGCTTCGATTTCAGTCAGACGCTCAAGGACGGCATGCTCACGGTCAAGGGCTCATCGGTCACCCTGATCGGCGCGAGCTTCGAGCGCTACGAACGCCTGTGGAACTGCGTGGCCAAGCCGGAACTCGCCTGGCGTAAGGCCGGCACCAAGCGCGGTTCCAAGCCCGAAAAGTTCCCGATCCTCGAGGACCTCAACGCGCGCGACGAGCAGGGCAAGAGCCACGACCCCGGCGAGACCTTTCACCCGCTCGACCTCACGGTCGAGACCAAGTTGAAGGATACCGAGGGCGTCGAAGTGCAGCTGATCGAGAAGAAGAACAAGCTCTTCGGCGCGATCGAATCCGCCTGGCACAAGTAGTTCGCGCGCCGCGTTTGCCGCCGCGCGCTTCCCCGTCGCGCGAACCCGCCAAAGTCCCAACCCAGAAATCCATTCCACGTGCTCGATCTCAAGTTCATCCGCCAATTTCCTGACCTCGTGCGGGCCGGCGCCAAGAAGAAGCGCATCGCCTGCGACGTCGACACCATCCTCAGACTGGACGAAGACGCGCGTGCTCGCGGCGTCGAACTCGACCAGCTGCGCGCCGAGCAGAACACGCTCGGAGCCCAGGTGGCCAAGGCGCCGGCGCCGGAGAAAAAAGCGTTGCTCGAGCGTCTGGCGACGATCAAAGCCAAGCACAACGTGCTCGAAGCCGGTCAGCGCGAGCTGGAAACGGAGCTTGGGAAACTGCTGCTGCGCGTGCCCAACGTGCCGTCGGACGAAGTGCCCGAGGGCAAGGACGACAGCGAAAACGTCGTCGTGAAGCTGTGGGGCGAGCCGCGCAAGTTCGACTTTCCGCCACGCGATCACGTCGCGCTCGGCGAAGCTCAGGGCTGGCTCGACATCGAGCGCGCGGCGCGTTTGTCGGGCTCGCGCAATTACGTCTTGAAGGGCGATCTGTCGCTGCTCGAGGGTGCCGTGATGCGCTTCGCGCTCGACCTGATGGTCGGCCGCGGGTTCACGCCTTTGTCGGTGCCGACTTTGGTGCGCAGCGAGATCATGGTCGGCACGGGCTATTTCCCCGGCGGCGAGGACCAGGCCTATCGCTGCGACGAGCGCGACGATCTATGCCTGGTCGGCACCGCCGAGGTGCCGGTCACCGCGTTGCACATGGACGAGATCTTCAAGCTCGAGGATCTGCCGCGCCGCTATGTAGCGCAGTCGTCGTGTTATCGGCGCGAAGCGGGCGCGGCCGGCAAGGACACGCGCGGCTTGTACCGCGTGCATCAGTTCCTGAAGGTCGAGCAAGTCGTGATCGACATCGCCGACCCGGCGAGATCGATCGAGCATCATCAGGCGATCCTCGGCAACTCCGAGGACTTGTTGCAGGCCATGGAATTGCCCTACCGCGTGGTCAATGTCTGCGGCGGCGATCTGGGCGCGCCGCAGATCCAGAAATTCGACATCGAGACCTGGATGCCATCGCGCAATGGGTACGGAGAAACGCATTCGGCCTCGCGCTTCCATGAATACCAGGCGCGACGCCTGAATCTGCGCTATCGCGACGCCGAAGGAAAAGTGCGCTTTTGCCACACGCTCAACAACACGGTGGCGGCGAGCGCGCGGATCCTGATCGCGTTGCTGGAGAACCACCAGAATGCTGACGGCACTTTGAACTTGCCGCCGGCGCTCGTGCCCTACATGGGCGGTCGCAGGCTTTTGGGCAGAGTCCTGTAGCCGTGCGCTGGAGGAATTCCGCGCGGTAGGGGACTCCAGCGGCGGACGGACGGCTAGCCCTTGGACTTTGAAGCTCCCGAGCTGGCGCCGGACTTTGAGGCGCCGCTTCCGCCTGCGCCACCGACCCCGACCCCGATCTGCCCCTGACCACCAGGGGGCTTGGCGCCGCCCCCAAGGTTCGAACCAGCGCCATTGCCGCCGCCGGCGCCCGGGGCCGCCCCTGCGCCGGGCGGCGCGAGGTTGGGAATCTCGGGAATCGGCGGAGCCTTGAGCGCGTCGCGAAGGGCCTGCGGAAGGCGGATGACGCGCCGGTAGGTAATTGTGCGCTTGTCCGCGGACTTGAAGACGATCTGTTCGCGCTGGATGCGCGGCGCGAGTTCGAGCGTGAGTTCGATCTGCAGGCGCGCCGGCAGGCCTTGTTTTTCCGTGTCGTTCTGCGCGACGTTCCACTCCTCGATCGGGTCGGCGTCAGGACCGTCTTCCTTGTAGATCTGGATGTCGAAGTGCCGCACGCGGTCGTGCAGGAAGACGAACTGGCCACCCTCGAACGGTTTGTCGTCGACGCCGAAACTCTCGCGGCGATAGATCTCGAGCATGTCCTTGTCCGCTGGATTGGGCCGCAGTCGGTAGCCCACCTCGTTGTAATCGTTCGAGCTCGCGCGCCGATTGATGTCCCAGGCGGCCAGGCTGTCGGTCGAAGTCACGAAGTCGATCGAGTCGGCGTCGAGTCCGGAGACCACGCGGCTCTTGATCCTCAACAAGGATTCGATCGGCAAGTCGTAGCTGATCATGGCGCGAATGTCGCGCTCCACGAGGTCCATGATCGCCGGGCCGGCGAGCTGCGTCTCCTCGATGTTGTGGATCGTGTCGCGCGAGACGCGCGCCGAATCGAGCACTTGCGTGATCGCCAACATGATGCCTGAGATGATCAGGACGACGACCAGCACTTCGACGAGCGTGAAGCCCGCAGCGCGCAACGATCGATGGGCAAAGCTTCGAATGCGCATGGCTATTTCGCGCCTGAGGCGCCGTTCGCCGCGCCGTTCGCCGGCGTTTGCGCCTTGCCGTCGGTCGATTTGCCTGCCTGCAACGCTTCTTCCTCGGGGTGCACGCGGCGCCACTCCATCCAGCGCTCGAGCACGACCTCGTTCTTGAATTCCCCGACTCTCGGGAAGAGCACTTTGATCTGCACCTTCTCGTAGGGTTGCTCATCGTCGGCCGCGGCCTCGGTTTCGCTCTGCTTGGCCTTCTTGTCGGCGGCGTTCTGACGCCAGTTGTCGAAGCTCACGCGGCCGAACTCGTCGCGCTCGCGAAAGGTCTCGTCGCCCATGACGACTTCGAAGGTGAACAGCGGTTGTCCCTCGTCGGCGTAGGTGCCGTCGATGCGCAGGTCGGAGACATCCTCCCAGTACAGGCCGGATTCGACGCGGCCGAGCGTGTACAGCGCGAACTCGCGCGCTTGTTTTTCGTTGCGCGTCTGCGCCGCGGTCATCTTCGCGCCCTGCAGCACCTGCAGCGACGCGACCAGCGTGATGCCGACGATCACGATCGTGACTGCGACTTCGACCAGTGTGAAACCGGCGGTCCGAATCGTGCGCAGCGAGCGAAAACACTTCATTTGAAATCCGACTCCTGCGGCAATTCGCGCACGAACTCGCCGTCGTGCAGGCGGAAATCGCCGGTCAAGGCCAGCACCTCGATCGTGTAGAGCGCGTTTTCCGGCAGTTGTTCGAGGATCACCAGGTGGTCGGTGGAGGTGCCCAGCGGATCGAAAAAAACGGAGACCACGCCGTCGGTGAGATCGAGGCCGTTCACGCGGATGCGCTTGAAGTGCACGCTGCGCGGCAAGGCCTGCCAGGGAAATGCCAGCCGCTCCTCCTCGCGCGCCGCGAGGCCTCCGCGACCGTCGGCGCGGAAGGGCGAGACCACGCGATAGCCGATTGGCCGGTTTTCGGCGCTCTCGAACGAGTACTGCACCTCGAAGCGTGCCTTGCGCGAGATCGCGTCCGAGCGCACGGAGTAGAGCTGACTGGAGAGGTCGCGCACGGCCTGATTCAGTTCCGCGCGCGGCAGCACCGATTGCCAGGAAACCGCGACCATGCCGGCCATGAGTCCGAGCACCACGATCACGCCCATCAATTCGATGAGCGAGAAGCCC
>JAYUUV010000282.1:0-11022 GCA_043754695.1 Planctomycetota bacterium | reverse complement strand
CGCGCTCGGTGCCGTGCGGCGCAAGAAAAATGTCGCCGCGCTGCTGCACGGCATGCGCGAGCACAAACGCGCCGGCGCAAGCGCCGTGAAACTCGCGATCAGCGGTGAACTCGGCGCACAGACCCGCGAGGATCAGGCGCTCGCGCGCAGTTTGGACCTCGAGCGCGACGTTCATTGGCTGGGAACGCTCGACGAGTCGCGCCTGGTCGCGCTGCTCCACGCATCCAAAGCTGCCGTCGTGCTTTCGCGCAGCGAAGGCTTCGGCCTGCCCGTGCTCGAAGCGTTCGCCGCCGGCCGCAACGTGCTCGTCGCGCGCGACACGGCGCAGAGCGAAGTCGCTGCCGGCCTTGGCATCGAAGTGAATCCCGACGATGCTGCGTCCGTGGCGCGCGGCATCCAACAGGCGATCCTGGCCGACGGCCGAGCGGCCGAGCGGCGCGCGCACGCAGCCGCGTTTTCCTGGGAGCGCTGCGCGCAACGCATCGCCGAAATCTGGCGCGAGTTCGCCTGATGGTGCGCGTACTGCTCAGCGCCGTCGTGCTCGCGCAACCGATGGGCGGAGTGCGCCGCCACAGCGCGGAACTCTTGCCGCGTGCCGCGCGACTCTTGCGCGAAAGCGGCGGCGCGCTTGCTGTGCTCGAAGGCCGCGAGAAAATCCCCTTCGATCTGCCCGACTTCGTCGAACGCATTCCGTCGAGCGTGCCCGCGCATCCGGTGATCGCGCGCGCCACGCTCGAAGGCCGCGCGTTGCGTCGCGCTCTCGAAGCGGCTGCAAACGCGGGCGCGCGCTTCGATCTGGTGCACACGGGGCATCTGCCCGTGCCGCGGCATTTGAAAACGCCGCACTGCGTCACGATCCACGATCTGCGCGCGCTCGAACTCGAACACACGCCGCTCTCGCGCCGCCTGATCGCGCGCAAAGTCATCGGCGCGGCGGTCGAGGGTGCGGCGATGGTGATCACTGTGAGTCAACACGTGTGCGAGCAATTGCTCGCTCGTTTCAGGCTGCATCCTGATCGTGTGCGCGTCGTGCCAAACGCCGCAGATCATTTCACTCCGTTGCCGCGGGCGGTCTGCAAGAACGCTGCCCTGTTGCACATTGGCCATATTGAACGACGCAAGAATCTCGAAGTCGTCGTTCGCGCTCTCGCGCTCGACCCGACGCTGCCGCGCCTGTGTCTCGCTGGCGACGCCAAGCTCGGCGAGGACGAACGTCTGCGCGAACTGGCCCGCGAACTCGGTGTCCTGGAGCGCGTCGAATTTCTCGGCCCCTTCGCGGACGAGCGGCTCGCGAGATTGCTAGCGACCGCCGCCTGCATGGTCTTGCCCTCGCGACTTGAAGGCTTCGGCATCCCCGCGCTCGAGGCCTGCCGCGCCAAAGTTCCGTTGGCGATCAGCCGCACACCGGCCCTGCTCGAAGTCGCCGGCGCCGACACGCCTAGCTTCGCCCCCGACGACCCCGCGGAGTGCGTCAGCGCGATTCGCGCGGCCCTCGCTCTGCCCTCCTCGACACTGGAGTCCGCGGCCGGCGCGGCGGCGCGCTTCTCGTGGGACAGCTCTGCGCAGCTTTTGGTGGACGCCTGGCGAGCGGCGGCCGGCGAAATCGGTCCGAGGTGATCGATTCGCGCGGCGATTCCCTGCCAGATTTCCTGCGGGCGCGCACATCGGGCTTCCAAGTCAGCCCGCGGCGATCGATCGCGAATTGCCCATGCCCACTGGTCCCCTCCTTCGGCGTCCCTCGAGTGCGCTGATCGGCTTGCTTGTGCTCGCCCTGAGCGCGGGTCTGGGTGCGGCGTGGCTATCGGGACCGTGTGCGGTTCTCCAACCTGAATTGAACACTGGCGCGCCGATCGAGGCCGAGGGCACGCTGCCCATGCTGGCCGCGCCGATTGAATCCTCCGCGCAGCCACAGGCCTCTGCTCGCGTCGAGCTGGACCCAGGAACTCAGACGCAAAGTCCGCTGACGCAGGACGCGGGCCTGCGCTTGCGATTCGTGCGCGGCAGCACGGGAAAATCTGCCGGCGTTCTCGGCGTGAGATTGCTCGAGACCAGTGAGGACGGCGATTCGCTCGCAGTCCAAGCAGCCGGCGCCTTGCTCGCCGAAGGCCGATCCGACATCAACGGCTGGTTCGAAGCACCGGCGAGCGCGCGCAGCCACGCTTTCAAGATCGAGCTCGACGCCGGCGACGGGGCAGCGTGCACGGCGCTGCCGACGATCGTCCGGCCGCGCATGCTGCCCGCGGACGGTTCCGGATTCGAAGTGGAAGTGCTCGCTGCCTGGGCGAGCTTCGAAGCGCTGGTCCTAGACGCCGGCGGCGCGCCCGTTTCCGGAGCGAGTGTGCAATTCGACTTCGAGAGTCCCGCGTTCGCTTTTTCGACGCGCGACGCGCCCTCGTCGCTCGCGACGACAGACGAAAAGGGTCTTGCGCGCATCGAACTCGTCGATCCCGCTTCTTCGGGCGGCCGCATGCGCATCAAGGCCGAGTCCAGCGCTGAACTGCACAGCGAATCGATCGAACTTCCTCCGCCGCTGAAAACCACGCACGTCGAGTTGCACCTTTCGACCCGCGCGCGCGCGATCCTGCGCGTCGAGAGCAGCGCGGGCTCGCCGCTCGCGGGTGCCATGGCGCGCATCGAACAAATCGATCCGCCCTACGCGCGCGTCGGGCGCACCACGGATGCCGACGGAACCGCCCGTTTCATGCCGATCGAACCCGGCCGCTATGTAGCGAGCGCTGAAGACCCTTCGAGCGGTTCGAGCGCGCGCGAAGAGTTCACGATCGCGCGCTGCCAGATCGCCGACCTGCGCCTGAAAATGCCGCCGAGCGATCTGCCGCTCGCGGTTGCCGGCCACGTGCGCGCCGCGAACGGCGCAGCGATTTCATGGCTGTGGGTCTCGATCTGCGTCGATGGCTGCGAAGAGGCGCGGATCGCTCCGGACAATGAAGGCCGCTTCGAGTACCACCGCGCGCCCTGCGAGCGATTGCGCGTGCGTCTCAAGGCGCCCTTCGACGGCCCGCAGGTCGAGCCCGAAGTTGTCGATGCGCCCTTTGGCTCGCGCGACCTAGTCTTCGTGTTGAGCGACGCTCCGCGCATGGGTTTCACGGCCTTGCGCGTGGTCGACGCGGAAACGGGCGCGCCCTTGAACGGAGTTGCCGCAGCCGTGTTTCGCGACAGCGCCGCCGAACGCATCGGTGGCGTAGTCAGCGCGCTCGCAGGTTCGGCCATGGCGCTCGCTTCCAACGAAGCAGGTTTGCTCTTCGTGCCGAGCGGCGCGCAATTGCCGCGCGCGCAGCTCATCGTAGAAAAGCGCGGCTACATCCGGCGCGAGATCGATCTCAGCGATCTCGCGCTGTTGCCCGAGCGCGATGGAAAACCGACGCTGGAACTGCGCCGTGGATTCATGCACCGCTGGTTGGTGCGCGACGCGCGCAGCGGCCTGCCGATTCCCGGAGCGATCGCGACGCGCGGCGTGGATCCCTTCAGCGGTCGAGCGATCGAAGACGGATCGAACTGGGGCCCGAGCGCGCCATCAGACGAACGCGGAATTCTCGAACTCTCGCTGCCGAACGCACCGAGGCGTGTCTCGATCCAGGCCCCAGGCTATCGACCGCGCGCTGTCGATGCGGGCCAGGCGAGCGTTGCACTGCCGATCGAAGAGATCGTGCTCTTGGAATCCGAGCACTGACGGCTCGCGGCTGCGGCTTCTGTGCCGGGACTGCGGGCGGACGTTCTGCAACCGTCGTGGCAGCGCCTATTACCGGCTCCAGCACGTGCGCAGCACCTTCGATCAGTTCGCGAAGCTCCTCGCGGAGGGCATGTCGTGCGCGTCCGTGCCCCGCGTGCTCGACGTGTGCCCGGCGACGATCTCCCGGTTGCTCTCCTCACGTCCGTAATGGCGATCCATTTCACACAAAGCCAGAGCTGCCGGGCACGGGAACTGCCGGAGTATCACGAGGCGGCGTCGCACGCTTGCTCCCTGCACGCGCAGCAACTCACGAAGCGTCCGACCGAGGCCTAGCGCGTGCTTGAAGGGGAGCGGACGCCGCCCGAGTAGACCCCCGAGCGTTCCTCGTCGGGTGAACCGTCGGGGAGCCAGAACTTCCACTCGCCGGAGAGCTTGCCCTCGTTGAAGCTCCCGGTCGCGCGCGGCTTGCCGTCCGGGTACCAGAAGCGCCACTCGCCCGCGAACTCGTTGCGCGCGAACTCGCCCTGCGCCTCAAGGCCAAGGCTGCTCGTCTCGATGTTGGTGAAGTGCGTGCGCATGAGCCCATCGGGCGCCGGCTTCTGCTCCGTCTGGACGTACTCGCGGGTCCAGATCCCCCAGCGCGGGGCATCGCGCGCGCCGTCGGGACGCTTCACGTCGAGCGGGACGCACACGCCGCGCCCAAGCACCGGCGCGAGCAGGTGCAGGCCCTCGGGCATGCGCCGATCGTCGCGCTGTGGGACCTCGCTGACCTCGACGATCTCCCCCAGCGGGAAGCGCGCCAGCTGCTGCCGCTCGCGCGCCGTGCGACCATCCACGTGTGAGCACCCGACCATGAGCGCGAGCAGGAGCACGAACTTCGTCCGCATGCCGGGCCAACCTATCCGGGTCCTTGCAGCGACGCCAACTGCGTCAAGCCGCGCCTGAGCCTGCGCTTCGGCTCCGAGATCCGGACCCCGGCGATGCGCAGGCGGGCATCTGCCGGAAGGCTCTGGCCTGGCGCGACGTCTTCTCCTGGCCGCTCAGGCCAGCTCGCCACCCACAGTTCGCGTCACATCGAGATCCGGATCGGCCCGGCGACAATCGCTTCGAGGAGCCATGGAACGCTGCCTCGGGGGCGCGAGCGGCGGAAATGTGACACCTGTCTGGATTGCTCCTGGCCGCTGCTGGCCACTTGCGTGAATTCGGTTTCCCAAGCTCGATGTCGCGGGTTCGAACCTCGGCGCCCGCTCCAACTCTTTGTGTGGGCGTGGGCTCTGCGGTCCCCTTGGCTGTCCAGGTCCGTGGCGTCGGATGTTCAGCCCGTGCTGTCCGAGCATGCGCTCGACCCCTTATCGGCTCACCGAACCGCTCAAGCCCGACCGCATCAACCTCCGATTCTGTCAGAAATTGACAGATTCTCACATACAGACTAAGCTCCAGATCATGAGCGCCAAGAACGAACTGACCAGCATGACGGTGTCCCTCCCGTCGACGCAGAAGGACTACGTGCGCGAGCAGGCGACGGCCACAGGCTGCAGCACGCCGAGCGAATACATCCGGCGCCTGATCCACGCGGACCAGAAGGCCCATGAGCAGGAAGAACTGGAACTCAAGATCCTCGAAGGCCTCGACTCCCCGGCGCGAGAAATGACCGGCAAGGAGTGGTCGAAGCTGCGGCGGTCGTTGCGGAACAAGCTCGCGAAGAAGCGCAAGGCCCAGTGAAGGGTTCCGCGTGAATGGGCGGGTGATCTAGCGCGCGGTTGCCGAAGAGGACCTCGGGGATGCGGTCGCGCTGCTCCTGAGGAACCCGCAGGCGGGCAGTCGCAGGGAGTTCCGCTCCTCGCGTGCCCATGACGTTCGTTCCTGGACGCCGCGCGGGTTCCCGAACCATCTGATCTTCTACAAGCTCAGCGGTGACGACATCGAGCTCATCCGCTTCCTCCACGGAGCGCGAGACCTACCGCACTTCCTCGACGGGGACGGTTGAAGGCTTCGGATCGCCGTCGACAAGCACCCGCTGAAGAAGTTCGGACCCGAGGTTCCCCGCAACCAAAGCCGCCGCTCACGTGCGCGTCGCCCGCCGCGACCAAGTCGATGACGTGCAGCAGCTTCTGCTCCAAGCAGGCGATCAACCGCAGCGCCAACAGGGCCGAAATCGGGGAACCAGCGGGGAAACGCCTCCGGCTCTCCCAATCTGATTCGGGGAAATCGCCTATCCTGCTCCGACGGTTCCCCCGCTCCCCCACCGCGTAACTTTCCGCGAGGTCCCCCATGCGACTGTGCATCCTGCATCCCGGATTCGTCCACGTCGTTTTCTGCGCCAGCGCCTTCGCCTTCTCTCCGCCGCAAGCAAGCGATGCCGCAAAACTGATCGCGATCGGCTCCAAGGACAACCAGGTCATGGAGCACCTCGATCACATCGTCAATCGCATCGGGCCGCGCTTGACCGGCTCCGACAATCTGCAAAACGCGTGCGATTGGGCGCGCGCGGAGTTCGAGTCGTTCGGGCTGAGCAACTGCCGCCTCGAGCAATGGGGCGAGTTCCCCGTCGGCTTCAATCGCGGCCCGTCATCGGGTCACATGATCGAGCCGGAAAACAAGGAGCTGCACTTTGGCACGAACGCGTGGACCGCCGGCACCAAGGGGCCCGTTCGGGGAGCTGCGTTGTTCGCGCCGACGGATGAGAAACAACTCGAAGCGCTGCGGCCGAAACTGAAAGGGGCGTGGATCCTTTCGCCCGCGAACAACGCGCGCCCCGGCGGAAGGCCCGCTCCTGCGACTCCGGTTGCAGGCACGACGGCACCGGCCGGCGGCAGCGCGCGCGAAGCTTCGGCGAGCACGGCGACTCCCGACAAAAGTTTCCGCGACACGCTTACGGCCGCTTACGAAGCAGAAGGCATCGCCGGCACGATTCGCGCGACGCGCAACGATCTCATTTTGACCGGCGGAAGTTCGAAAGTCGCGTTTGACAAGCTGCCGACGCTGCCCTCGATCAGCCTCGATTCGAAGCAATTCAAGGAGATCTCGGAGCTCATCGAAGCCGGCAAACCGGTCAGCCTCGAGTTCGACATCCGCAATTGGTTCGAAAAAGGCCCGGTTGCGCTGTTCAACGTGATCGCGGAAATTCCTGGCAGCGAAAAGCCCGACGAATTCGTGATTGTCGGCGGCCATCTCGACTCCTGGGACGGCGCGCAGGGCGCGGTCGACAACGGCACGGGTTGCGCGACGACGCTCGAAGCCGCGCGCTTGTTGGTCAAGAGCGGCGTGAAGCCCAAGCGCACGATTCGATTCATGCTCTGGAGCGGTGAAGAGCAGGGCCTGCTCGGTTCGGCCGGCTGGATCAAGAAGCACAAGGACGAGCTGGAGAAAATCTCCGCCGTGCTCGTGCACGACGGCGGCACGAATTATTGCGCCGGCATCGACGCCACCGCGCCGATGCTCAAGGACTTCGAAGCGATCTTCGCGCCGGTTCTCGGGCTCGATCCCGACATGCCGTTCACAGTGAGGGAAGTGAAGGGCCTTTCGCCCGGCAGCAGCGACCACGACTCGTTCCTCGCCGCGAACGTGCCGGGCTTTTTCTGGAATCAGAAGGGCAAGGCCAATTACACGCATGCGCACCACACGCAATTCGACACGTGGGATCAAGCGATCCCCGAGTACGAGCGCAACTCTTCGATCGTGATCGCCGTCGGCGCGCTCGGCATCGCCAACCTGCCGCAATTGCTCTCGCGCGAAGGCCTCAAAGCCGCGGGCGGTGGACGCGGATTCGGCGGGCGGCGCCTGGGAGTGCAGCTCTCCGAGGAAATGTCGATCGACGAATTGGTCGAGGACGGCCTTGCGAACAAAGCCGGCCTCTTGATCGGCGACAAGATCGTCAAGATCGGCGGCAGCCCTGTGGCCGACTCGATGGAGATGCGTGAAGCGCTCACGTCCGGCCCGCAAAAGAACAAAGTCACCGTGCTGCGCAAGGGCAAGGAAGTGACGGTCGAGATCGAGTTCCCCGCCAATTCCGCCGGTGGCGGCATGGGTCAGCGCTTGGGCCTGCGTTTCGGCGAAGGCCTGGCCATCGCGGAAGTCACGGCCGACACAGCCGCTTCGAAAGCCGGGCTCAAGGCCGGCGACAAGATCATCAAGGCCGGCGGTGCGAAGGTCGAGAGCATGCAAGACCTTGGTCCGGCGATGTTCGGCGGCGACAGCACGCTGGTGCTCGTCGTGCTGCGCGACGGCAAGGAAGTGACGGTCAAGTTGGAGATTCCTGAACGGCCGTAGTTGAGCGGGTAGCAAGCGAGCTACCCGACGGAGTGGCGGTTGGTGTCCCCGGCGACGGCATCGTTGGCCGGGAACGGCCAGATTGCGAAGGTCGCACCCTGGAGGGGCGGAGATCTCTTCGCGCGATCAGAGGGGCACCGGCTCAACTCTCGTCGTCGCATTGCCGTCGGCGCGACGCGATGCCGATTGCCCGGAGCAAGTCGGTCGAATGCATCGGCGAGCTCGGCCGCAGCTCTCGTCAGGCAGCGGGCTTCAAATTCTCACGAATGATGCGCGGATGTCGCGCCGCGATGCGCAGGAGCGCAATGGCAGGACCTTCCGGCTTGCGCCTGCCCTGCTCCCAGTTTCGCAGTGTGTGGACGCTGATGCCCATCGCCCGCGCAAACTGCGGCTGGGTGAGTCCGACGAACCGTCGTAGCGCAGCGACATCTTCCCCCGACTCGAATTTTCCGGCCTGCAAGCGCTTGCGCAGACGCGCCGAGATCGCATGTGCGAGTTCTCGCTTGGTGAGTTCCGGGATATTGGTCATCGAGATTCAGCCAGGTAGTTACTGGTCAGTCCACGCGCTCGCTGACGAAGCACGGGTTGGTTGTGCAACCGCGACACCTCCGGCACTTCCCGATCAGAACGATATGCCGATGCCAGGGGAATTGTGCAAGAGCCACTTGCATCATTGTCCGCTTTGGCCAGACCACGGCGGAGGCGCGATGCGCACGACTTTGCCGGTCGACCGCATCAGATCCCCCTAAGGTTTGGTCTCGTTCGTGCGCGGAGGCCGCGGGCACTGGAAGATCAGATGCAGGGGTGGTTAGACCGCCCGTCTTGACGCATCCGGTGCGGCGGCGCCGCGCAGCAGTCCTTCAACGCTCAGGTCTTCATCGACATCCGGCCAGTGAATCCCTTGGCCGTCACCAATCAGCCGCCAATTGCGACGTTGGGCCGGCTGTGCATGAAGGAGATTAGGGAACCAAACAAGGGGGACGATGACTCGACGCCCATCCGCCAAGTCCACAGACAATGTGTCGTCGTCGACCGTCACGGTGACGGCTCGAGGGTCCATGCTAGGCCTTGAAGAAGTCATGCCATGCCTCCTGGAACTCCCGTTGATGTTTGACGACTTCGCGCTCGAGCCGACGGAGCTCGTGTCCTCCGAACCGACTCGACGATGCTAACGATATCGGATCGAGCCAGAACTTGGCAACGGCACCGGCCTCCTCTATGTGGATGTGAGGCGGCTCCGATCCTTCGTTGCTGTAGAAGAAGAACCGCGTCGCACCAATCCGACGAACGGTAGGCATTGCTGTCAAGGTTACCCCGCGTGGATCTTGACCACCAGGGTCGCGGACCTTGTTGCCACCTCGATGCCCCCGTTCCCGAGCTCACCCCTACCGCCCGATCCGCCAAACACTTGAGTTTGAGCGGCAGACTCAAATACTCCCGGGCTGTCTGCTCGAACGATGGGTCCGGGCTTGGCAGCGCCCTCACTGTCTCAGCGCTTTGAGTTGAGAGTCCTGATCGATGCACATGCTGTGAATTGACTCGCTGATGAGAGTTGCAATCTGATCGAGGTTCTGGAACTCCTTCAGTTCGTCGACGTACTCGCCCCGCATTTCCGCTGTCGGGTTGGCCTTGGTGCCGGTCGCTTTGAATTCGGCGTTCATAATCGTCAGGTCGGAATGCGCGTGGACCTGGTCCCGGGAGGAAACAATTCGTTCGTGCAAGTCGATGGAGTGGGGAGGAACGTACCTCGAGTCGAGCTTGTGCTTCCCGAGTTGACCTCGAGAATTGGTAAAGGCGGTGGCGTACTCGACAAGCGCAAACCGAAATGCGGGCGGGATCAGGGGGTTGTCGGGTGAACATGCCTTGATAGTGCGAAGCGTTTCCAGCGCGCTGTGAAGGCGCGAGATGCATGTCACAAGGTGGTGAAATTTTTCCTCGGGAGCGGTGAGCATGAGCTGCCCTCTACTGGAAGTCCTCGATTGCGTTTGAGAGGTCTGCATGAATTCGCTGAATGTGGCGCGGCAGTCAGCATCATAGGGGCTTGATCCTGGACCCGCGAACAAAACAAGAGCCTGACCGGCCTTGGGGGCGCCGCGACGGCGGCGAAACTGCTCTTAGAGAGACGGCGCGGCCGCAAGCGGTCTGGAAGCTCGCGCGCCATTGCCGACTCGGCCGCCGACGCCGGACCTGCTACTGCGCCGTGTCCGCTGAAGCCCCTTCGCGCATCGACAAGACGCCGCGATAGACGCCCCAGCCCAGCGCGCCGGTCAACGCGAGCACGATCACGAACACAATCGCTCTCACCCACCACGGTCGTTGCGCGAGGTCGGTGACGAGCAAGCCGCTGCGCGCGTCTTCCTTGTGATATTGCAGCACGCGGCGACCACGTGCTTCCAAGCCGGGATCGGCGGCGGTTCGCGCTGCTGGAGCCGAGACAACCGTAGGCGCAGGCGGCGGACTCGGCCGCGACGGTGCGCGCGAGACCACTGTGCGCGTCGCTTCGGGCGCTGAATCGAGCAAGATCTCATCTTCGATTTCGATCTCGTCCGACGAAGGCGCGACCGGAGCCGCAGCGCGCACGATCGGAGTCGCACCGGGCGCCGGAGCAGCCGCCGCGACGACCACTGGCGCGGCAGCCCCGGACGCAACGGCGGTTCGCAGGCGCACGAGCACCTCGCCGATGACAAACTCGCGCAAATCGGTCAGCTGCGCTTTCTCGCGCCGCGAGCCGTCGACCATGAAGCCATTGGTCGATCCGTCATCGACGATCATCCAGCTTCCGCCGACGAACTCGAAGTGCGCGTGGTGGCGGCTGATCGATTTGTCGCGCAGCACGACGCCGCGGTCGGGCGCGCGGCCCACCGTGGATCCGTGCACGACTTCGTAGGAACGGCCCACGTCCGGCCCGGAGAGCACGAAGAGTTCGGCCTTGGCTTGCGGTTTTCCAGTCTCGGGATTCGCTGCGGCCATTGGTAGGCCTCAGGTTACTCGAAGTTGAAGTCGAACGACCTGAGGCCCCCGTTCAAACCGTGCGTGCGGTTTTCCCGCACACGGCTTACCGATGA